>JALDTH010000001.1 GCA_030073355.1 Candidatus Midichloria sp.
GAGAAAATGGTTGTCCTGCTTTTTTAAAACCATATCAGGTATTCTTTTTAAAATTACTTTATTTAGAACTGAGGTTAGATGTGATGTATCACCGCAAAATAGCACATGAAAAAACCGGTACAATGGTTACTGATGCATGTCGATATTTATTTGTAGTAACCACACGCTATCCAATGACAACAACGGATTATGATTAACACTTCGTACTTTCATATATTATTCGCATAAGCTTATAGCTTAAATGCAAAGCGCAAAGCGTAGAAAATACTACATAAGCGACCAAGCTAGTCAAATCGTATCAGGGCTATAAAAATGTGCTTCTAAGGAGAATAAAAGGATTCCCTACATGCTTTCCCTCAAATACAATTAGGTATAATTTGTGGATAATTAATCCATGCAATGAGCGCGGGCTTTTCTTGGCAACTGTAATTTATATCCTAATAACCTAACTGTTTTGATAATATCAACATCATCAATACTTGCACTCATCAATGCTTTACGCAGCCTAGTTATATGAACATCCACTGTCCTTTGGTCGACGTCTATGTCAATTCCCCATATTTTTTCTATAAGGGCTTGTCTAGATAGCACTACCTCTGGCTGTCCCATCATAATCTGCAATATCTGAAACTCAATCGGTGCAAGTTTTACATCTTTACCATTACGAGAAACATTATAAGTGTTTAAATCCATAATTATATCATGGAACTTTAATAACTTTTCAGCAAACGCCGGCCTAATCCTCCTCAATACTGCTTTAACACGAGCAATGAGTTCGATAGGGGAAAAGGGCTTGGTTATATAATCATCTGCACCATAGCTTAGGCCCTCAACCTTATCAAAATCTTGAGATTTAGCTGAAATCATTATGATTGGGACATTAGAAGTTTTTGGATCTTGACGCAATTCATTGCAAACTTCCACTCCAGTTTTAGATGGCAAAACCCAATCTAAGAGTATTAAATCAGGGGGAGAATTTTTAGCCCACGTAGTGGCTTCTGCGCCATCACTTATGATGTGCACAGCATACCCTTCTTTCTGTAAATTGTAAGCTATAACCGTTGCTATAGTCTTTTCGTCCTCTACTATCAAAATCGTTAATTTTAAATTTTTATTCATCGTATGCGGTTAAAAAAATGAAAACTCTTATGAAAAGCTTTTTAAAGTGCTAATTTTACCTTTCCTTATTGCTAATCGTATAAAAAAGATTAATATTTTGCAACATGAATCTTTCCTTAAAGTTGTACCAAAGCTTAAAAATCAATGACGAAATATTAACAAAATATTAACAAAATTAACTAGGAGCAACCATATTTTCTGGCCTTATCCATTCATTAAATTGTTCCTCAGTTACAAATCCACTTTTGATTGCTGCCTCTTGCAAAGTAAGATTATTCTTATAAGCTTCTTTCACAATCTTGGCAGCACGATCATATCCTATATGCTTATTATTAAGCGCTGTCATAAGCATAAGAGATTGTTGCATTAAGGTCTTTATCCTATCAGTGTTAGCAATAACACCAGATAATTACTAGCTAAAAACATTTAATTCTAAATGCCCATTAGATGCTGCAATAGAAATAGTAGTATGATTACCCATGACTCGCGTGCAAACCATAGTTAGAGCTTCGCATTGAGTTGGATTAACTTTACCTGGCATAATTGAAGATCCAGGCTCATTTTCTGGCAAGTGTAACTCTCCGAAACCGCTTCTAGGTCCAGAACCCAATAGCCTTATATCATTTGCTATCTTCATTAGGCTCACAGCTAAGACATTCAACTACCACTCATCTCAACCTCGGCATCATTCGAAGCTAACGCTTCAAATTTATTTGGCGCTGTAATAAATTCGTGTCCTGTTAAAGAACTTATCTTTGCAGCAATTTTTTCCGCGAACCCGACCTTTTAGAGTTTAGGCCTGTTCCAACTGCAGTGCCTCCTTGTGCTAATAATGATAAGTTTTTTATTGCGTTTTCTACCCTCCCCTTACCAAGCTTAAACTGTGTTAAATATCCTGAAAACTCTTGGCCTAAAGTCAATGGTGTCGCATCTTGCAGATGGGTTCTGCCTATTTTTATGATGTTAGAAAACTCTTCGATCTTTCGTGAGATCACTTGGATTATGTGATCTAAAGCTGGTAAGAACTTAGAATCTATTTCACTAACAGCTGCGACCCTCATAGCGGTTGGGAAAGTATCATTGATGATTGTCCCATATTGACATGATCATTAGGGTGCACTGGAGACTTACTGCCAACAATTCCTCCCATGATTTCTATAGCTCTATTAGAAATCACCTCATTTACGTTCATATTAGTTTGAGTCCCTGAACCAGTTTGCCAAACTACTAGCTGGAAGTGCTCATCAAATTTACCAGAAATCACTTAATCTGCAGCTTTACAAATAAATTCAGATATTTGAACATCAAGCCCCGCACTTGATTAACAATAGCGGCTGCTTTCTTAATTACAGCAAAAGCCTTAATTAAAGCCTTCGGCATTTTTTCTTTACCAATTTTAAAATTCTCTAGGGACCTTTGAGTTTGGGCCACCCAGTATTTTGTTTTTTCTACCTGAATTTCACTAAAAGTATCTGTCTCAATTCTATACATAGAACCTCAAAAACGTTACAAACCTTTAAAATTAGCTGCTGCCTCTATTTGATAGGCAACTTTTAACATGGTTTCCTCATCATATGGCTTGCTAATTACTTGTAATCCAAGTGGTAACCCTTTTTCGCTTAATCCTCCAGGCACTGAAATACCTGGCAGCCCTGCCAAGTTAACCGTGACCGTAAAAATGTCATTCAAATACATAGTAAGCGGGTCAGTTATTTGCTCATCAATAGCAAAAGCTTCTGAAGGAGCTGTTGGAATTAATATTGCATCAATTTTTTCAAACGCGTCTATAAAATCCTTTTGTAGTAGCCTTCTGACTTTTTGTGCCTTCAAATAATGTAAATCATATTGCGCAGAAGATAAAAGATAAGTGCCTATCATTATCCGTCTTTTCACTTCTTCACCGAACCCTTGCCCTCTAGTTTTTGATATCATAGCATTAATGTCATCACCTTCTTCTTCAATCCTAAGTCCGTACCTTATTCCATCGAATCTGGATAGGTTAGAGGAAGCCTCTGCTGGCGCAATTATATAGTAAATAGGAAGAGCATACCGGGTGTGCGGTAGACTTATATCAACTATTTCAGCATCTGCCTCTTTTAACCATTCCATGCCCTTTTGCCAAAGTGCGCTAATTTGCACATTTATGCCATCTATATAATACTCCTTTGGTATGCCTATTTTTAGGCCTTTGATCCCATTTTTTAATGATTTAGACCATTCAGGAACATCTATGTTCTTTGAAGTAGCGTCATACTTATCATAGCCACAAACAGCTTGAAGCATTAAACTAGAATCCTCAACGCTCCTTGCAAATACCCCAGCTTGATCCAAAGAACTTGCATATGCAACCAGCCCGTATCTAGAGCATCTACCATATGTAGGCTTAATTCCAACTACACCAGTAAAAGAAGCTGGCTGTCTTACTGATCCCCCGGTATCAGAGCCAAGCGCTCCCATACATGATCTTGCTGCAACAGCAGCAGCAGAGCCACCTGATGATCCTCCAGGCACCAGTTTACTATCATCACCATTACGACGCCATGGGTTAATTACTGATCCAAAATAACTAGTCTTATTAGAAGACCCCATAGCAAGTTCATCCATATTAGTTTTACCGATCATTATACCACCATGCTTACATAAGTAACTTGTCACTGTCGAATCATATCCTGGTATAAAATTTTCTAAAATTCGAGAACAGGCTGTTGTTCTAAAGCCTTTAATACAAAAGGAATCCTTAATAGCAACTGGTATGCCTTCTATAATACCATAGCTTCCCTGTTTGTATTTTCTTTCTGATTCGATAGCTTGTTTTAAAGCAAGCTCCTCCATCATTAAAATATATGCATTCAATTCTTTGGTTTCTTCTGCTCGTTCTAAATGAGCTTTTACTAATTCGGTTGGAGATATTTCTCCTTTACGCATTAAGTTTTTAGCCTCAACAATAGAAAGATTGATTAAGTTAGTAATATCCATTTTAGAAAATTTTAAAAAATAAATTAAGCCTATAATCTGTTAATAGATGTAAAAAAAACACAACAACTAAAAATTAAAGTTTACTACAATTCTTTTCCATATACGCTATTGCCCTCTTGCAATCCCATAGACGAAAAGTATATAAAGCCCAGCTCTCCAGAAGCTCCTTTTGATTTTATTTTAAAAGGATATAGCCCAGATATTATATCGTTTATAATATCAATATCTTGGTCTGCGCTATAAGTTATTGCATTTTTACCATGTCTATTAACTTTTAACGTATATTTAGAATCGTTCACAAATAATGTAACACTTTTGGAGTGAGCTAATCTTGTTAATGCACTAAAACTTATAGAATAAGCTAGGTGTCCTTTATAAGATACTATAAATTTTGGATCTTTTATATTACTATATAATAACCTATCTCTATAAGGAGTCATAATTGCATGACAAATTTTCTTTTCCTCTTCTATTTTTGCAATGATACGCCAATTTTTTACTTCTGCCAAATCAAAAAATTTGCTAACAGCTTCAGAAGGTCCAATATGCAACATACAATAATACAGGAAGAGAATTAGCTTTAAAAATCTCATCTTTTTACCATTTACAAATATTAATAATTATCTTAAATTCAGACCATCTTATCATTATTCTAATAGCAATTATTAAAACTATCAAGCATGCACCGCTTTTATCTTTTTATCATTTTGACTTTATTGCCGGGTTTAGCATTTCCACTAAATATTGAAAAGTCGTTTAAAATCCCACTTCCTTCTACATTTGAAACTATTGCAGATTACGCTGCTCTTCTTGATTATGAAACTGAAACGGTGCTTTTCTCTAAAAACGGCGAAAATGCAATGATACCTTCTTCAATGAGTAAATTAATGACTATATATATAGCTTTTCATCAGCTCAAAGCTGGAGCAATAAAGTTAGATGATAGGTTCATTGTCTCAGAAAATGCTTGGAAAATGGGAGGATCTAGGATGTTTCTAGATCTAGGAAGTAGTGTATCAGTTGAAGATTTGCTACGCGGCATCATAGTACAATCAGGAAATGACGCTTCTATTGCATTAGCAGAAGGAATCACCGGCAGTGAAAAAGTATTTGTGCATTATATGAACGAAGCTGCAAAGGAGCTAGGCTTAAAAAATTCTCACTTTACCAATGCGACTGGTTGGCCTGATCCAAGACATAGAATGTCCGCGATTGATTTAACCAAACTCTCTGCAGCTCTTATTAAAAACTTCTCCGAATATTATCATTATTTCAATGAAAAGACCTTCACATACAATAAAATTTCTCAAGAGAATAGAAATACTCTACTCGGTGTAGGCGGAGTTGATGGACTTAAAACCGGACATACTGATGACGGAGGCTACGGAATTGTTGCAAGCGCCTTAAAAAGCGATAGAAGATTAATAGCTGTTGTAAACGGACTCAAGAATAATAAAGAAAGAAGTAGAGAAGCAGATAGATTGCTTACTTATGGCTTCAATAACTTTCAATACCATATTTTTGCTAAAGCAGGTGCCGTTGTCACGCAAGTACCAATCTGGAATGGAGCAGACTTGTTTGCTAATGCAGTTATTTCCGAGGACTTAAAAGTCCTTTTTCCAAGAAATGTTGCCCGTGAAAAACTCACAACTTCGGTAGAATTCAAAGAGCCGCTTACTGTACCGATTAAACAAGGAGAGTTGATAGGGATTTTGCATGTAAGGAATGGCGAACAGATTATTAAATCTGCGAATTTGTATTCTTTATCTGATATTGGAGAGGCTGACGTTTTTAAAAAATTTTTGCGCAATCTCAGAACCATATTTGGTTCTGATATACATCAATGACTCAAGAAGTAATCGGAAGATATAGAACAAAAAAACAACAAGTCAAAACTGCAAGAGGCCGCACTAATTCTTCCGTTGATTGGCTAAGAAGGCATATAAATGACCCTTATGTACACTTAGCAAAAAAACAGAGCTTTGTCTCAAGAGCAGCTTTTAAATTAATTGAAATTGAAGAAAAATATAAATTAATAAATCGATCTAGTAGCATTATCGATATAGGAGCAGCACCAGGCGGTTGGTTGCAAGTTATAATATCTAAAAAGAAAAATAACGTACGTTTGATTGGTATAGATTCATTAAAAATCGCACTCGATATTCCGGGATTGATTCTAATCCAAGGCAATTTCTTAGAAGAACAAATTCAAGACCAGATAAAAACAAGCCTCAGTAAAAAACCTGATCTGATTTTAAGTGACATGGCAGCAGCATCATGTGGAGACTGTAGCTTAGACCACTTAAGAAACGCTGAACTAGTTAATTCTGCAATAGAATTTGCGCAAACCATTTTAGACAAAGGCGGTAATCTAGTTTCTAAATTAATTAGAGGCAAGGAAGAGGCAGGTATTTTAAAAATGTGCAAAAAATTATTCTCTGTAGTTAAGATTTTTAAGCCAAAATCTAGTTATAGTGATTCAGCAGAAATATATATTATATGTTTAAACAGGTTATAAAATGCAACATCTCTTCTCCTTAGGTATTGTCAATTTCATATTAATAGCTTTAATTTCATACTTTTGTGGCTCTATACCGTTTGGTCTCTTGGTTAGTAAAAGCTTTGGTACCACTGATCTAAGGATTAGAGGTTCAGGAAATATAGGTGCAACAAATGCATGGCGCGTTGGCGGTAAAAAAATTGGTTTGTTAACTTTCTTTTTTGATACCATGAAAAGTTTCTTGCCAGTATTAGTATTCAAATATTTATTCAGCACCGGCGTAGCAGCGCTAGCTGGGCTTTTTGTAATAATTGGCCACATGTTCCCTGTATGGTTAAGCTTTAAAGGAGGCAAGGGCGTTGCTTCCATGTTTGGTTTATTATTTGCAGCAACACCGCAAACAGCAATTATCTCAGCTCTAATTTGGTTGGTTACTTTCAAAAAATTCCGCGTCTCAGCAATAGCGTCTCTAATCGCAATATCAATAAATTCGATAGCAAGCTTCTTTATACTTGATTTATTCACGGCAGTTGTTTATTTATTCTTATTACTATTAATAATTTCCCGTCATATGGATAACATTAATAGATTGAGAAATAATAAAGAGAGTAAGTTATGAAATATTGGGTACAAAAATATTGGGTACAAAATAGTAGATTAATAACTTTTCTATTTGTAATTCTTTCTAGTTTTAATGCAGAAGCAACTAAGATTTTCGCTACTGCTGGAGGGGGAGGCCATTTCCCAGAAAATACTATGTATGCATTTGAAGGTTCCATAAATGGTAAAGTAGATGGAATAGAAATGGATGTACAGCTCACTAAAGATGGTGTGGTTGTTTTATATCATTCTTCTGACTTATCTGTTCATACCAACGGTAAGGGCGCTGTTAAATCGTTTACTTACAGAGAATTACAAAGATTAGACGCTGCATATTATTTTGACCCACAAGGTAATAAATCTTATCCACAAAGAGGACTCGGACATAAAATTCCCACCCTTGATAGTATACTTAAAAAATTTCCTAATACTGAAGCTATTATTGACTTCAAGTCGTTTCCAGCGAAGGAATTAGTCGATGCCACTGCCAAAGTCGTTGAAGATAACAAAGCTTGGAATAGAGTCATATTCCATTCCATACATCATGAGCACCTTAAACACCTACTAGACGTCTATCCAACTAAGGCTAAAATATTTGAACATCGAGCCAAAACTTTAGAAAGGCTGTTAAGAAAAAGGAATGAAGGTATATGCATAGCAGGTGACGAAAAGGCGCAATTTGTAGGCTTTAAATCACAAATAGAAATGACTGTTACTACTCCTTCTCGAATAGATATCAACGATAATAAAATAAAATTCAAATTATGGGATAAAGAGGCAGTAAAATGTCTCAGTAGAGGTACTAAGATCTTTATATTTGGGGTTAATAACCAAGAAGATTACGAATCAGCAAAGTTCATGGGAGTATATGCAGTTTCTAGCTCCATACCATTATCTTTAAAACGTTAAGTAGAGTACTATTCTCAGCAACTTGCAATAGTAAGAAGTAATACTAATAAGTAAATATTTACTTATTAACTTTCTTTAACTTTTGACAATATACAACATTTCTTATATTTAGATATGTTAAACTAGTAATTTCATTCACAATGAAGAAAACAAAAATAGTAAGCTCTGCCCTTATTGGTAACATAGTCGAGTACTATGATTTTGGGATATATGCAGTATTTACAACTATAATTGGTAAACTTTTTTTCCCTACGGAAGACGAATTTGTACGAACTATATCAGCCTTTAGTGTATTCGCTATTGGATTTATGATGCGGCCTATAGGAGGTGCATTCTTCGGCTTCATAGGTGATAGATTCGGTAGAAAAACTGCTTTAACAAGCTCTATTATAGGAATGGCAATTGCAACCTTTGGCATTGCATTGCTACCCACGTACGAGCAAATAGGCATACTAGCACCCATTATATTAATAATTATCCGCCTTTTTCAAGGTTTATGCATAGGAGGAGAAGGTGCTGGTGCTGCAGTCTTTATATTGGAGCATCTTGGTAGCTATAGGCCGGGATTAGTGGGCAGTATAATCATGGCCTCAAATATGATTGGGACTCTATTCGCAATCTTAGTAGGAATTGTAATAAACCACTTTTTTACTGATAATGCATTTAGCTGGAGATATGGTTTTATTTTAGGAGGCTTAATAGGCTTAACCGGCCTATATTTAAGAAAGCATGTCACTGAAACTCCTGTATTTCAAGCTATGAAGAAAAACCGTAAATTAGATTTACCATTCGTGCAAGTCATAAAATATAGGTGGCGCAGGCTTCTTGTCGTCTCATGTTTAAGCGGTGTCGCAACATCGGTAGCTTATACTATAAGGGCATACCTTAATGTTTTCTTCTTACAATTCATAGGATACACACCAACTGAGTCACTATTTTTAACTGCGGTATGTTTGTTTTCTTTTGTAATAGTTTTACCAATTTTTGGTTTATTATCTGATAAAGTCGGCTACCATAAATTCGTTCAAATATCCTGCATAATATTGATAATATGTAGTTTGCCAGTTTTTAAAATGCTTTCAAGTCATAATATCAGCATCATCCTACTAGGTTTATTTATCATTAGTATGTTAGCAGCTGCAATCTCAGCACCTGCATATCCGTATGCTATAGAAAACTTTAGCCCTATTTTACGATATTCAGGAGTTGCTATGAGTTGGAATATCGGTAATGCGCTTTTTGGAGGAACAGCCCCAACCATAGAGGCTTATTTAGCTCAATATATTGGAATTGAAGCACCAGCGTTTTATTTAATACTTATTGCATTGTTATTTTTAATAATGAGCTATTTTACAAAAAGTCCTAAATATTAAAAAAATATTCGTCACAACTGTTTATAAAGGTAAAATAACTTCTGCAGATCTTTCGAGGAAGCCCCCAATTGGTAGCACAGTTACATATATATCAAATAGCGTTGGTAATTTAGCGATTGCAATTAATCATGGAAATTTTGCTAACAAATATAAAATCAAGCCAAATTTTCAGGTTATAGTCAAGCCGTGTAGCAAGAATTAGCACAGTATACTAGAAAATTTTTGGTATTATAACCAATTTAATTGCAAAATTTCACGATTTATTTATTATCTCTACTGTGGTTTATAGTGTAAGTTCTTATAGTGATAATAAATGTTTGATTATTTAAGCAAAAATTTAGGTAAGATATTTGAGGCCCTGAAAAAAAAAGGTGTACTGACCGAAAGCGATATTAACATCGCTTTAAGGGAGATTAGAATAGCATTAATTGAAGCAGATGTAGCACTTCCTGCAATCAAACATCTCATTGAGCAAATTAAAGTCAAAGCTCTTGGAACTGAAGTTCTATCAAGTATAACTCCTGGACAAATGATTATCAAAATTGTCCATGACGAACTGGTCTCAATGCTTCAAAGTGATAAGGCTGATTTAAAATTAAATTATACTACCCCTACCCCGATAGTTTTTGTAATGGTTGGCCTACAAGGGGCTGGAAAGACAACTACCGCGGCTAAACTAGCACTACACTTACGCCAAAAATATAAGAAGAAAGTTTTATTAGCTTCAACAGATACCAGAAGGCCTGCTGCTCAGAAGCAATTAGAAATTCTTGGCAAACAAATTAATATAGAAACTTTGCCCATAGTAGAAAAAGACACTGCTCTACAAATCACAAATAAAGCTTTATCGGCAGCAAAATTTGGTAACTATGACGTGTTAATTGTCGATACTGCAGGCCGATTAAGTATTGATGAAGAGTTAATGCTTGAGTTGAATGCAATATGCAAAATAGCAGGACCACAAGAAATCTTATTAGTTGCGGATTGTATGATAGGACAAGACTCGGTAAATGTTGCTAAAGCATTTAATGAGCAGGTAAGCCTATCTGGAATCATTCTAACAAAGACAGAAGGCGACGCACGAGGAGGAGCTACTCTTAGTATGAAATTTATTACCGGCTGCCCTATAAAACTCATAGGAGTTGGTGAAAAAGTAAATGATCTAGAAGAGTTTAAAGCTGAAAGTATTGCTTCTCGTATATTGAATATGGGAGATATCGTCTCTCTTGTTGAGAAGATGAAAGACATTGTCGATGCAAAAGAATCAGAGAAGTTAGCTAAAAAATTACAAAAGGGCAAGTTCGACATGAATGATCTATTAGCACAGCTTAAGACCATGAAAAAGCTGGGTGGAGTAGGATCTTTAATAGGCATGATTCCAGGATTCGGTAAACTTAAAGCTAGTGCTGAACAGATCAAGCAAGGGGAAGAAATGTTTAAAAGACAAGAGGCCATAATATTTTCGATGACCGATTTTGAAAGACGCAATCCAAAATTTATCAATCCCTCTAGAAAAAACCGTATTGCGAGAGGATCTGGAACCTCTATACAAGAGGTAAATAGGCTTCTCAAGCAGTACTTTGATATGAATAATATGATTAAAAAAATGAGTAATATAGATCCTAGTAACTTGAAAAGATTGGGCTCTAAATTCATGTACTAAAAAATATGCTTAAAAAAGTATCAAGTAACAAAGAGACAAGCACAAAAACTGAGGAAAAGCAAAATTTAGCTCAAGCCTTAAGAGGTAATCTGCGTAGACGTAAAAAAGTAAAAAAACAAAACAATAATTCTTTAAGAGAAAATGATAAAAAACTTTAAAATCAGCGGAACTCTACTTATCCTATTAGTATGCACAGCCTGTACCAAAGATATACGATATTGCGGCTATAATCTTGATGAGGAAGTCATTAAGAAAATCGTTCCTATGCAGTCTACTCTTAATGAAGTCATAGAAAATTTAGGTAGTCCTACTACTGCTGCATTATATGGCGAGCCAAAATTTTTTTATATAAGTCATAAATATAAGAGAAGATTATTTTTAAATCCAGAGCTAATAGATCAAAATATCTTAGAGATTTCTTTTACTCAAGGTGGTACTGTTACATCAATAAAACAGTACAGCTTTAGTGATGTAAAATCTTTTAGATTTGATGAAGCAAGCACTTATTTGCCTGGCAACAATATAGGTGTACTACAACAAATCATCGGTAATATTGGTAAATACAATAACGCTGATGGAATAAGAAAAGCTGGCACCTGACGTGATAGTTCAGCTCTTAGGAAGTAGTAAAATATTATTAGAATCGTTTAATAAAAACAAAGTAATTCTATTTTTAGAAGAAATAACTTTTTTGGCCCAAGAAGATAATAGCTTTTATGAAGCAGCTGATTTATGGCTAACTGATGACAGAAATGTTAACAACTGGGCAAATCTTATTACTCTTGGTATAGATATAGAACTTCCCTGCTCAATTTATGACTTAGTATCTCTAATTAAGAAAAAGTTATTCTTATCAAGAAGTTATAGAATACACGACATGGTATTTAAACCTACTTCTTTTTCCATATTTGAAGTTAATGGAAAATTAGTTTTGAAATTCACTGAGAAAGAATCAGCAATAATTGAATATTTAATAAAAAGAGGACACGCAACTGAATTAGACTTATTAAATAATATTTGGAACTATTCTGAAGAAGTAAAAACATCAACAGTCGAAACTCATATTTATAGGTTAAAAAATAAACTCAGTTCTATTGGATTAAAAAACTTGATTTCTTTTTCAAATAAAAATTATGTTATTAATCTTTAATATTTAAATCTTGTATTTAATAAAGTATTGCATATATTTCTAAGACAAATAACTAATTAAAAAAGAGGTTTTTCCTATGTTATTAATCGGTAAAGAGGCTCCGGACTTCACCGCTGTTGCAGTAATGCCAGACAATTCAATTGTTGACCTTTTTAATTTAGCACGCCTCATTCATAATAAAAAAGCAGTACTGTTCTTTTATCCGCTAGATTTTACTTTTGTTTGCCCTTCAGAGATCATAGCACTCGACAAACGCACTGCTGAATTTGAAAAAAGGGGTGCGACCGTAATGTTAGTCAGTATTGATTCTCATTTTACACACTTAGCTTATAAGAATACTCCAATAGAAAAAGGCGGTATTGGACAAATTAAACTCCCTATGGTTGCAGATTTAACAAAAAAAATCTCAACTGAATACGGTGTATTGTCGAATGGTGGGGTTGCTTTTAGAGGTACCTTTATTATCGATCAACACCGAATTGTTAGACACCAATCCATCAATGATTTACCGCTTGGAAGGAATATTGATGAGATATTAAGGCTCATAGATGCACTAGAGCATTTTGAAAAATATGGTGAGGTTTGTCCAGCAAACTGGAAGCAGGGCGATAATGCAATTACTCCAACCACCTCTGGCATAGAAGATTATTTAAAACAACATTCTTCTAAATTATAATTTAAATTTCTGGGGTTAGACGTGATTTTATGCATACAAAAATCTTAATTATAGGTTCTGGCCCCGCTGGCTACTCTGCAGCTATCTATGCAGCACGCGCTGCTTTAAAACCAATTTTAATTGCAGGACAGCAGCCTGGTGGCCAACTTACTATCACAACAGACGTTGAGAATTATCCTGGTTTTGCTGAAGCGATTCAAGGTCCATGGCTTATGGAGCAAATGAAAAAACAGGCTAAATCTGTTGGAGTAGAAATTATTGATGACTATATAACCAATATAGCTTTAAAAAGCCACCCTTTTTCAGCAGTGGGTGAAGACGGTGCTATATACACTGCAGAATCAGTGATAATCTCAACCGGAGCCCAAGCTAAATGGCTTGGGCTTCCAAGCGAAGAAAAATTTCAAGGATTTGGAGTCTCTGGGTGTGCCACCTGCGACGGATTTTTCTATAAGAATAAGAAAGTCATAGTAGTAGGAGGCGGCAATTCTGCAGTTGAAGAGGCTCTATATCTTACTCACCATGCAGCTGAGGTTATTCTGGTTCATCGCCGCGATACTCTAAGAGCTGAAAAAATTTCTCAAGATAGGCTATTTAACAACCCCAAAATTACAGTAATTTGTAATACTGTAATTGAGGAAGTATTAGGAACTGAGGAGCCTCTTAGCGTAACTGGCGTAAGATTAAGAGATATTTCAACCAATAAGGAATATACTATGGATATCGATGGAGTTTTTATAGCGATAGGACACAAGCCTAATACAGCATTATTTGCCGGCCAATTAGATCTAGACGAAGATATGTATATTATTACAAAAAAAGGGACTACGCTAACTAGTATCCCTGGTATTTTTGCGGCTGGAGATGTGCAAGATAAAATTTATAGGCAAGCTGTGACTGCAGCAGGCACTGGTTGTATGGCTGCATTGGATGCGCTTAAATACTTGCAGAAATAGCCTTTACTGCTTCACTGCAGATTCTTAGAGAAGGTAGAAAAGGTTATCAAGTTCATAACTAAGAAGGAGGGTATGCTCCATTCTAAGACCTCTCTGTGCAGCGGCAATTGGCATACTCATGGAGCTTTGAACGCGCAAAGCCTGCCTGAAGTCCACCAATTATTCTAGATACTTCCAGAATTCGGTATCGTATCGCCTTAGCTACAAGCATCTCTCTAGAGAGTTAATAAGCCCCTAGCCAAATATTGAGTTATGGGCTGGCTGCTAAAAGCTCGTTTGCTTTTAACATAGTCCGCTTTGCAAACTTAGCCTGCCAAGTAGCAGAAGACAATCCAGGTTTCAGTACAAATTCGCTTTATGGTTGAATCTCTCTTTAAGGCCAAGATTTTTTAGCGCCTGGCGCTTCTAACCCCGCGAGCATGTTAATTGCCGCTGCGCATGAGAGATCTTAGAATAAGCCCATACAATTCCTCAATTACAGAAGTATATAGCCCCAGGTACCTTCATTTGGACATAGGGAAAAAATGAGCGACCGAGCAAGCTATTCACCTGAGTTGTGGATAAAAACAGTTAAAAGAAGCAGAAAGTGTGCCATGCTTTTCTGTTGCAAACTCGCTTTGGTGCAATTAAGTTAAATGAGTATAATATCAGCGTCCAAATTTTCATTGGGTATGTCTCTTTTGCAACTATAGGCTTTAGAGTAAGCTCAGCCAATTCTTCAAGTCAAAGAGGTATACTGCAAAGAACTTCTTATGTATAGACAAAAGCTCATCAAACAGAGGACTGAGCTCGCCTCTTTCAAGTACAATTGAAGCCTTTTGTGTAACTTTAATTATATATGTATAGTTAATTATATATGTATAGCTGCGGCAAAAGCTGCTAAAGAAGCCTCCTTAATTGCTTCACTATATCCAGGATGAGCATGGCTAGTTCTAGCAATATCTTCAAGCTGCTGCTTTAAAAATTCTATACCAACGCATATCTCTCTTATTAATCTCCAGCATTAATTCCAATGATATGCACGCCTAGGATCATATCATCTGATTTGGAGGTAATAATTTTGACAAATCCCTCGCTTTCACCACTAGTTTTAGCTCGGCTGTTAGCTAAAAATGGGAACTTAACAACTTTATAATCTATACCTTCAGCTTTGATTTGGTCTTCAGTTTTACCGACATAAGCAACCTCAGGGTGAGTATAGATAACGTATGGTATGGCATTATAATTAACATGGCCATGCTGATCTGCAATGATTTCAGCAACTGCGATACCTTCTTCTTCAGCTTTATGAGCAAGCATTGGGCCCTCGATTACATCACCTATAGCATAAATATTGTTTATAGAGGTGAGGTAATTATTATTTACTTCAATTCTTGCTTTAGCATCAAGTTTCAGGCCAATATTTTCTAAATTTAAGCCAACCATATAAGGTTTTCTTCCAATTGCCACAAGTAAAATTCAGCCTCAATACTTTCTTTATTAGCATCAGCTTTTTCAATTTCTAAGGAGATCCCAGAAGTGGTTTTGGTAGCTTTAATGCTTTGGTTTGTAAAATAAATTTGAGACCTTGCTTCTCTAGTATCTTTTGCATTTCCTTTGAAATATCAGCATCAGCAGTAGCCAAGATTTTATCTGCATACTCTACAATAGTAACTTCAGATCCAAGCCTAGACCAAACAGAAGCCATTTCGAGCCAAATGACCCCAGCTCCTAAAACGATCATTTTTTTAGGAGTGGTTTTTAAGGCCAGGGCCCATGTTGAAGAGACGATTTTTTCTTCATCTATACTAATGCTTGGTAAGCTAATATGTTCAGAGCCAGTTGCTATTACAAAGTTTTGAGCTCTAATGTTTTCAGTATTTCCGTCCTTCTGCTTAATTTTTACTGTATTTTGATCTATAAAACTTGCAAAACCGTTGATATAAGAGATTTTATTTTTTCTAAAAAGTCCTTCTATCCCTTTTCCTAAGTAATTTACTACTTTTTCCTTACGGGCTTGCATTTTTTCTAGAGAAAAACTTAGCTCTTTGAATTCAATCCCATACTCAGCAAAATGCTTACTTGCTTCAAAATATTTGTGTGAGGAGTGAAGTAAAGTTTTGGAAGGTATACATCCAACATTTAAGCAAGTTCCGCCTAATCTTTCTCGCATCTCAATATAGGCCACTTTTTTACTAAGTTGAGCGGCTTTTATTGCACAAACATAGCCAACCAGGGCCGCCACCAATTACTACTACATCAAATTCTTGCATTTTAATTACCTACTGCTTTAATAAATATCCTTTTTACTTTTATTGTTTTTTCATAGTCACAACTTGCACATCTATATTCTTCAAGATGCACTTCGCTTCCGTATTGAAATTGTATAGTGAATAGCTTGATTCTAATATCATTTTTTTTGCTAATGATATCATCTTCAGAGCATTCATAAACCCAATTTTTACCGCATTTAGGGCATCTATATAGTTTAAGAAAAAATAGAAATAGTAATAAGAAACTTGTTATGATACTGCCTGTAATTAGGCTGAAATAAGTCTTAAACGAATCTAGGCTGATAAAACTATACATAGTTGCAGATTTTTAATATAATGACTGGCACTAAAGTTCCGATAAATAATGATGCTAGCAAAGATCTTTTGAAAAAAGAGTGTTTCAACATGACGTTTTTAAGGCTAAATATCAAATAATAACCTCTCAGGGTTTTCTATCATCTCTTTGATTCGGAATAAGAATGTCACTGCTTCTTTGCCATCAATAATTCGGTGGTCGTATCAATATACATTATAGGGCGAATGACTATCTGACCTTTAACAACATAAGGATGTTCAACAATATTGTGCATACCAAGAATTGCTGACTGAGGTGGATTAATTATTGGAGTCGAAAGCATGGAGCCATACATACCACCGTTGGTGATACTAAATGTACCGCTGCTCATATCGGCTATACTCAATTTACCTTCTTTAGCTTTTTGCTCCAAATTAGCGATAGTTTTTTCTATCTCGGCAAAGGATAATGAATCCGCGTCTTTCACAATGGGTACTACTAGACCATTTTCAGTGCCAACAGCCACTCCAATATCGTAGTAATTTTTATATATAATATCGTCGCCATTAATTTCTGCATTAACCACGGGTATTTCTTTCAAGGCCTGGATTGCAGCTTTGACAAAAAAGGACATAAACCACAATTTTACGCTATGCTTTTTTTGAAATTTTTCCTGATAAGTTTGACGCACTTGTATGATCGCTGACATATCAACTTCATTAAAAGTAGTTAAAATAGCAGGTATTCTGGGAATCCTTTAATCTTGCAGCGATAGTTTTTCTTAGCCTACTCATTTTAACTCGAGTTTCGCGGGCGCTATTATCAGTAGAAGCAGTGAGAGTAGATGAGGCAGGATGCTGCATCACGTCTCCTTTAGTAATTCTTCCATCTTTACCGGTACCAGATATTGAGGAGAGGTCAACTCTATTATCTGCAGCAATCTTTGTTGCTGCAGGAGAAGCAGTAGGAGACTTTTCTGCTTTACTAAGAGCTTCAGAGGTGGTCATAGAAGAAGGTTTCTGTTCGGATACAGGAGGCGTACTTGCAACTGCTTTTTCATCAATTACGCCTAATACTTGGTTAACTTTAACTGTCGCACCGTCTACAGCTAAAATTTCTGATATGACGCCTGCTGAGGGAGCTGTAACCTCTAATGTTACCTTGTCGGTCTCAAGTTCTAATAATATCTCGTCAACCTTAACTGCTTCACCGTTTTTTTTGCACCACTTGAGTACAGTTACTTCTGTAACCGATTCTCCAAGTGGTGGTACTACTATATTCACGCTCATTTTTTCTCCTTTTTAACTTAAAGCTTTTGTAATAAAATTATCTAATTCTTTGATATGCAATTTCATATAACCAGCAGCTGTTGAGGCTGATTCAGCCCTTCCAGCATATAACAGCTCTTTCATATTAACATCAATTTCTTTTAAGATTTTCTCTATTCTATACTTCGCAAATAAATAAGATCCGCAATTTTCATGCTCTTCTTGGCACCATATAAATTTTGCATTTGGATGGTTAGATAATGATTCTTTTAATTCTTTTGCTGGGAAAGGGTAAAGTTGCTCTAACCTTATAATGGCAGTGTCTTTTATGCCAAGGGCTGCCCTTTTTTCAAATAAATCATAGTAAACTTTACCGCTACATATGATAACTTTTTTAGCATCAGCATTTGTTTCTTTGTCTTCCAATAGAGGATGGAATTTTGTATTAAGATCAATTTCATCAAAGCCAGAAACTGCTAATTTATGACGTAATAAAGGTTTTGGGGTCATAACAATTAGAGGCTTTCTGTAATTACGGTGCATTTGTCTTCGTAGTACATGGAAGAATGAAGCAGGAGTAGTACAATCGACTACTTGAATGTTATCTTCGGCAGCTAGTTGTAAAAATCTTTCAAGGCGCGCTGAACTGTGTTCAGGACCTTGGCCTTCATAGCCATGTGGTAATAACCAATCCGTTAGCCCTTAACCACTTAGCTTCGCCTGCTGCAATGAACTGATCAATAACAACTTGTGCTCCATTTGCAAAATCACCAAACTGTGCTTCCCATATGACTAAAGTCTTCGGAGAGGAGAAGCTATAACCATATTCAAATGCCAAAGCTGCAAGTTCAGAAAGGTTGCTGTTATTTATTTCTAACTTGGCTTTTTGGTTAGAATCTAAATTATTTAGAGGTATGTATCTGGATTCATTAACTTGGTCAGTAAGTACTGCATGCCTATGCGAGAATGTACCTCTTTCACAATCTTGGCCTGTAATTCGTATATTAAAGCCCTCCATTAATAGGGTAGCATAAGCTAAAGATTCGCCCATAGCCCAATCAAGATCAGCTCCTTTTTCCATAATTTGAATTTTTGCCTGAAATTGCCTAGCTATTTTAGAGTTTAAGTTAAAAGAAGAAGGAATTATTGCTAATTTTTTACCTAGATCTATTAAAGTATTTTTTTCTACTCCGGTTGGAGATGCGGTTTTTTCGTCAAGAGGCTGTAAGGTTTTCCATATACCTTTAAACTAATCTGCTATGACTTAGAGATTTCTAGCTCTGAGTTTAAAAATTCTTTGAATTCATCAAGCATTTTTTGATATTCAGGCGCTGTAATTACATTTTGTGTGATCAATACTTCTGCATATAAGTCAGCAGGATTCTTGTGTTTATCTATAGTCTGATACATTAGGGGCTGAGTAAACATAGGTTCGTCGCCTTCGTTATGACCATATTTTCTATAGCAAACTATATCTAAAAATACATCTTGATTAAATTTCAAACGGTATTCAGCAGCTAGTTGCGCCGCTCTAATAACTGCATCAATATCATCACCATTTACATGTAAAATAGGAGCATTGATTGCTTTTGCTATATCGGTACAGTACCTACCAAACCTATCTGCAGAAACATTAGTAGTAAAGCCGATTTGGTTATTGATTACCAAGTGAAATACACCTCCTATTTTTATAGGCCTCGAGCTGGCTGGACATCAATGACTCAGCCACGCTTCCTTGACCTGCAAGTGCAGCATCACCATGCATCAGGAAAGCTAGTACTTTTTGGCAAGTTTGATCTCCTTTATAATCTTGTTTTGCTCTGACGCGTCCCAGTACTACTGAATTTACGGCTTCTAGGTGAGAAGGATTCGGTGTTAGTGATAAATGTATTTTTTTACCTTTAATTTCTCTATCCATTGAAGCCCCGAGATGGTATTTTACATCGCCTGGCATATCTAAATCTTCTGGAAATGCAAGTACTCCAGCAAATTCAGAAAGGAGAGCATGGTAAGGCTTTCCGAGAATTTTAGTTAAGACATTTAATCTACCTCTATGTGCCATACCGATCACTATTTCTTCGATATTTGCAGCACTGAAAAGTTTAATAGCTACTTCCATCACAACAATTGCTGCTTCTCCGCCTTCTATAGAGAATCTCTTGGTGCCTGGAAATTTAGTGTGTAGAAAGTTTTCAAAATAAGTGACTTCTAATAGATGTTTTAGGATCTGCTTTTTGAACTCATTTTGAATCTGCTGATTGAGTGAAGTTTGTTCTAGTTGTCGACAAATCCACGACTTTTCTTCATGATTCTCTATATAAGATAGTTCAATACCAATCTTGTTAGCATAAGTTGATTTAGCTTTTTCCAAAGCTTCTGCCAAAGATACTGTTCCTAAATTTAAAATCTTTCCGAAATCAAATTGTTTAGCAAGGTCAGCTTGAGAAAGACCATGATTTTCTAGGGTCAAAAGTGGGTGAGAATTAGGTCTAGTCAAGTTTAAAGGATCAAGGTTAATTGCAGTATGACCATAATTTATATAAGCGCTAATTAAAGATATGGCGGCTGAGGTTAGATCATTATTTGTAGCTTTAGCTGCAGGAGAGAGAGCAGAAGATTTTACCGGATGAAATATAGATGAATCTTTGGGAGTTTTTGCAGCAATATTGTTGAGTAAATTCTTAGATTAATCTTGAAATGCTTTAAAGTAATCTTGCCAAGACGAATCGACGCTGTTTGGATTTTCTAAGTATTGCTTATATAAAGATTCAATAAAAGTTGCATTACTTCCAAACAAATAAGAGTTAGACTGAAGTGCATTACTCATTTTAAAACGCCTTTAATTCTTAAAAATTCTAATTAATTATAATCTATAATCTAGCTATATATAAAATTTATATAACCAAAACTCAAGCCTAATCCTTCCGGATTATGAAGATTCCATTGTTGGATAGAATACCAAACTAATATTTAAAAAAATAATATGCTTTATACTCAAACAAAAACTCAAAAATTTGGCTTTTCATTTCTAAGCCCTTATCAGGCTCAAAAAGAAGTAACAGTAAATGAAAATATAAATAAAATAGATCTATTGCTCAATAGGGGAGTAAAATCTTTTACCAAAAATTTTGGAGTTTCTTCATTAGTTTATAGAGACTCACAAGAATGAGGTAGTATTGTACACTGACGAATTACAATACATCAGGCCAACTGAAGGTATGATATTCTGGGCCCAAGAAGAGAGATGTTTGATTGCATGTACTAACAATCAATGGATGAAATTAATTGAAGATAAGAGTAGTGCCGCGAACTTATGACTCGCTGGTGTTGTAGTCCGCTCTTGCATAAATATCAAGCTCGCTGCTATTTTCTTCATAATTGACCGTATTTGGAGTAATATAGCTATCATCATCGATTACTGAAACATCAGCGCGTCTTCATAATAAAGCTTATTCAATGTTGCATCAAGATTATACAACACCTCATCCACTTCTTCATAGGTATTAACATCATACTTAGATGAATCCCAGCCAGGCTGCCTATGTACACCTGGCAGATTTGGATCATTGAGATCTCTTGCCACCTGAGCCATCATCACCGCTCCCCCAGCTGCAGCTCCTGGCAACACTAGTTTCCCTAGGACATGAGCGTCTCTATGGTGCGGTACATGTTGTAAACGTTTATAAATGATACCTAAACCTACTATCACTATTACAGATACGATGCCTCCAACCATTGTTATATTTGAAGGTGATAGCTCCTCTTTCTCTAATTTTGCGCCAATTGTTGTATCGGTTAGTGTTGTAGAAGACGCAGTACTATTTGTTGTAGAGCTTTCAGTTGTTGGAATTGTAGAAGCATTCGTAGGAAATAAATGGTGGGTAATACTGTTAAGTGATCGTAGTGGTTGGCTTAGTGATTGTAGTAGGTGAGGTAGTAGGAAGGTTGATTAATACAGAGACGGTACCTGATTATTGTTAGCAACGGCTAAATCAGGCACTCCATCACAATTAAAATCTGCGGCTATCATTCCTATAGGCTGATTGCCAACAGTGTAATATACCGCCGATTTAAAAGTGCCGTCGCCATTTCCTATTAAGATAGAAACCATATTTGAATTTCGGTTAGTATTAATTACATCTTGCTTGCCATCACCATTGATATCTCAGCTATAGCAGTTCCGTGAGGATTCATGCCAACACTATAAGGTAGCTTCAGGTTTTGAAAGTGCCATAGCTATTACCCAGCAGCACTGAAACAGAGTTTAAATCGCGATTAGCATTAACTCTATATCAATTTTGCCATCATTGTTGAAATCTCTCACATCTACTCCCACAGGCCCAGAACCTACATTATAAAAAGTAGCAGGCTTAAAAGTTCCGCCTCCATTGCCTATTAATACTGTATCTAATTTACTATCGCCATTGGAATCCGCCACTGTTACACCCCAAGTATAACTACCTCTAATACTATATATATATAGGACTGCTGCATGAAACGTTCCATCTTCTTTCCCCAATAGTACGGAAACTGAATTTCTGCCACAATTGGAATTAGCTATATACAATTTACCATCATTATTAAAATCTGCTGTAGTAATCCATCCATAAACGGTCCTTCATTACCCACTACATAACACTGCTGGCTGAATAGCTCTTGTTTGGGTAGGAAAAACATTTGTCAATATGAATATAGTTCCTGCATGATAGTTAGTAGTGACTATATCAAGTTTTCCATCGTTATTAAAAAATTTCCTGCTGCTACTCCCCAAGGACTGCTGCCACCAATACCATGAAGTGTAGATGCCTGGAATGTTCCATCTCCTTTGCCTATAGTAGCACAGAAACTGAATTCCTCAATAATTACTGTTTACTATATCTAGCTCTTTCCATCTTTGCTAAAATCTGCAATGGCAACTATGTGAAGCCCATTACCTACTACATAATCTATTGCCGGTGCAAACATTATTAAACATAATACAACCTCATAATAAAAGTGTTTTACAAAGCATATAGTTGATAATTTAAAGCAACTATTTTAATGCTTCCAAGGTAACAGATATAACTTTTATTGAGATACTTCGATAACTATTTGAAAAAGTTTTGTAGTGATTTGCAGCGTTGGCGATAAGGTGTTGTTTCATTTAAGATTCTGTAGTTTTCAAGTGATTAAGGCAACGTCGGGTAAATAAAAAAGCCAGGCTTTTATCCCAGGCTTTTCTTAGTATCTTAATTTTGATTAGAAGTTAGCTTTTAAGCCAGCTAAAACTACATTACCTTTATTTACGCTAAATTTGTTATCGGCTGGTTTATCAGCTGAAACCACTTCCGCGTTAGGGCCGCTTTTTTTAGCATACTGAAAGTGAGTATATTCAATAAATGCAGCTATATTATCAAATATCTTATATTGTACGCCAAGAGACAAAGATTGGAATTTGTTTTTGTTACCATCTTGATCAAGTTTGATTATATTTTGGTTTGGATCTTTTGCTAACAATCCTAAAGCAGAAGAACTTAAGTAGGTAATGCTAGCTCCAATTCTGTTATACTCATAAGCGGTACCTACTGAATAGAACTCATTTTTAGGTTTACCTGTTAAGTAATTAGTGAGTGCAACTTCGTTACCGTTATTATCAGTAATGGATTTGATAGTTCCTGAGTTACCTAAATGCCCATAAGCTGCAGCAATCTTAAAGCCTTTGAGGGCAAGGCTAGTGCCAACTTCAAATGCTGTAAGATCGTGGCGTTTGAAATTATTACCAGCTCCTTCTTGGTAATCTTTTGCTTTACCAAAATTTCCAACTAAAGAAATACCATGATTAACGTCATTTGTTGTGGTGCTATATCTAACGGCAGCTTCTATAGTGTCAGTATACCCTAAACCTTTTTTGTTTATTCCGCCATTTGTTACAGCAAAAATTGTACCTTGGTGCTCAGTATCGGGTATAAAGCTTAACCCGATTTCAAAGCCGTTGTAATTTGGTGTGTAATAAGTAATCTTATTAGCACGTGTTGCATCTGAAGCTGGCAAATTAACGCTTGTATAGAAAGCAAAAGAAGCGTCAGAGTAGTTTAGTGCATTATTAACGTTCTTAGCTAAAAAAGCGCCGCTAGTGAAGAAGTTATAAAAATCACCATTGATACCGCCAGTACCCACAGCTAAAGCGTCTGGAGCTATTTTAATTCTATCGTAAGCACCATTGTAGCTTCCTGCTTCCAGTCTACCAAATGCTTTGTTTTCTAAGTAGAGTGCGGCCTTATCGGAATTTTCTGGGTTTCCACAAGCAGTTAGTGCTGAGGTGTTAGTATTTAATTTTGTAAAGAAGCCGTAACGATGACCTTCATCTGGATTAAAATTTATATCAAAAGATAAATTGGCCGAAACAGCTAATTTATTAAAACTTAAATTATCATTAACAACAAGATTCCAGTTTTGGTCTTTGCCTAACTTTTTAAATTGTCCAGTTTGGGTTACCACTGGAGCTAGCGTTGTCAAATAACCACCAATAGTTAGGGAGGTTTTATTGTCTTCGGCATTAAAGGAAACCTCTGCATGAGCTGCAGAAGAAGCTGCAACTAAAACTATAGTTGCAAGTAATGTTTTTCTCAACATACAAATCTCTTATTTTGTTTATAATGGAAAGCTAACTAGAATCTTTTTGCTTTTAAGTACATAAAAATCTCTTTTTAAAGCTTAAAAAAAATAAATAATGACTTTTTTGCAACACTAAATTGCATTAAGTAGCTGGATTTTATAGAAAAACCAGATTTAGAGATAAAGTTATTGCGGTAATTTAGGAGGAGAATCAGATAATGTTCTTAAATATGCTATCAAATTTGCCCTTTCCTCATCTTTCTTAGTACCTGCAAAAGCCATTTTTGTGCCAGGGACAAATTTTTTAGGGGCATACAAGTATCTATATAGAATTTCGTAGTCCCATTTTAGGTTTTGTTGCGCACGGGCAAGCATAGCAGCTGAATATGCGAAATCTGATTTATGCGCAGTAATAGCATTTACTATACCACAAAGATTTGGCCCAACTTTGTTAACCCTACCTTTTTCTGCAGTATGACATACAGCGCATTTTTTAAATACATCCTCGCCAAGTTTAGCGTCGGCATTGGCCATGATAGTATGCATGTCAAGCGTTTCAGGTAAATCTTTTGATGCAGATTCACTCATATTATTATTTTCAGCAACTTCTATTTCAAATCCACGCTTTTCTGGTTCAAAAACTGGTCTATAAAAAAGATTACCGAAGTTATCACTAAAAATGAAAACAAAAATCCCTAAAGCAATTACAAGTACAATTTTATCAAACTCAAAGTTATCTCCCACTTGTCAAGGATCTCAGCTAAAGCAACTAAAAAAAGATATAAGGGAAAGCTAGACCCAATTTGATTGTTGTGGCTGCTTCTTCTCAGACCTGACCAGATTAGCAACTACACTGTCCTAGCATAAATACCCCAACTATAGAATATAAGGCTTTTTTTATAATTAGTAAATCTAGTACTTTTAACTATTTAAATCTTTTTTGCAATTTTTATTGCAAGCTTAGTCAAGGACCTAACTCCTGCCTTCAGTATTTGATATGGTAGATCTTCTGCTGAATTATTTAATCCAGTAATTTTGTGTTCTGTTTCGTCATTTTGAAATTTTTTTATTTTTTCTTTTAGAGCTTGCTCCTCTTGGCAGTTTTCTAAATAATCTATGTGCCTTTGATAATGTGCTTCTATCATCTCTTCAATCGCAGCTGTGCAAGCCATTGCGGCTTTGACTCCAAGTTTGCCAGAAATATACCCAAGCGCATATGCTCCTATATTCCAAATTGGTAACATCAAGGTCGGTCGCACTCTTTTTCTAACCATTTCCTGATTAAAATAATGCAAATGCTCTAATTCCTGCTCATACATATGCTCTATTTTTTCCAAAGAGGAGGAAGTAGCTAAAGCAGCCATTTGTCCTTCATAAATGCGCTTTGCCCCGTACTCTCCTGCCTGATTTACTCGTATAATTTCTGCTATTTTCTTTGACATAAATTTTTATTTTTGATCTTTGCAATATAAAAAATGTCACGCAACATAGGAACCATAACAATAAAGCATTCCAATTTGCCATAGTTAAACCAAGGAATTGTGGTTCTAAAATATCACAAGCCGCTACTGAAGCACCTTCTATATCTTTCGCTATCTGTTCTACTGAATTTATAGGCCCAGAAAAACTAGTACAGACAGAATTATATTTAAACCAATGTCTTTCAACACCTGAATGAAAAAATGAAATAATAAAACCAGTGAATAAAATTAAAAAAGTGGTTAGCAAGGAAACAATTTTGTTAATATCTGGCTTTAATATAAAGATTAACGAGAAAGACAATAGTGCGAAGTAGGCATAGCGCTGGTAATAACAGAGCTGGCAGGGAAGTATACCAAAAAAGAATTCACTGATATAGGCGCCGCTAAGTGCCAATATCGATATTGTTAAAAGTAGATAAAAGAAGTGTTTACGCATGATTTTCTATTTTTGCTCTATATTATCTTGATTTAATATAAAATTTGATTTCCATTCAAGAGTATTATCTCTAATAATACCGGCTGAGTGCCAAAGCTGTTATATGTCACCTCTGCACTCATTATAGACTTACTTAGCATGGGCCAGTAGTCGTAACCGCTATAAGAAACTAGGTTTTTATAACTAATTGAAAAATGCTTCTTAGCTATTAAATTAGTTATAATTTTAGCTATATCGTCAAGAGAGTTGATTGTTTGATTATCGATATTTAATACTTGAGCCAATGGCACATAACCAAAATTTTGGAACCCTCCGTAAGGGAAAACACCAAAACTTGAGCCTTGTTCAATGTTTTTGACTAATACGGCGCTGAGGGGAGCACCAGAAACTGATCGCATAACGTCATCAACTTCAAAAAATACCGTATCAGCAACTAACAGCATACGTTTTAACTTAGCTTTATTAAGGTCATATAAATTAATTTCGAGCTCCTGTTTTTGACCATTTCTATAGATAGCTAAATTAATTTTGTCATCTGCTTCATTAATTATTTTTTGAAGCAAATAAAGATTAGCACTAATTTCTTTGCCGTTGACTTTCCAGATTATGTCGCCAGGATTTAATGATTTTGCAGCTGGAGAGTTAACTAAGGATCCTTTTACTGTTAGCACTAAATTCATATAAGAGGGGTTTTTTATTATATAATCATCAGCTACCTTCTTTGGGAAATTATAAAATTTTACTAATCGGTCTAGAGAACGAAACCCTAAAATAGCGCCAGTATCTTTTCTATTAGGTGTCTTATTATTTTTTAAAGAAAATAAAATATAATTAATATATTGTACGGAAAGACTATTTACAAATGTCTCGCTACCGCCAAAAACAATTCCTATAACTTGCCCTCTCTTATCGAAAATTGGAGATCCACTTGCTCCTCCTTTCACATTAACACTAATTGTTAAATGCTGTCCTGGAAAGAATGAAGTGCTATTATATAGAGAATTAATTACTCCTTCTTGGACAGAAAAATTGTTATTCTGATTATCGCCAATAATCATAATCTTTTGTTCAGTCTTGGGTTCATAATTGGCCAACTCAAGCTCGACACAATAATGAGGCAATTCTGTTGAATCGATTTTTAAAATCGATAAATCTTGCCAAGGGTCTTGGTAAATGAGCTTTGCTGGTACTTCTTTTCCATTGAAAAAAGTTAAGAGTAACTCCTGTAATTCTGAAGATTTAGCTATATGAGCGTTTGTTAAAACTAATCCTGATTTTTTATCCACTAAAAACTCGCTTCCAAAGTATTCTCCTTTTAGGTTATAGGCACTTTTTATGACATTTACTTTAATATTTACTACTCCTTTTTTTAGAAGAGATACCTTATCAACCTTATCTCCCTTATCTTTTATTGGTTTCTCCTTTGCGCTAACTGGTTCTACAAAACAAAAAACTAGCAATAAAATAAGGGAAAAGATTTTAAATAGTTTCATTCTACCATAATTTATAAATTATAACTTCTTTTTCAATATATCATTGAGGATAGAGGGATTTACTTTGCCTTCTGAAATTTGCATAACCTGGCCTACAAAAAAACCAAAAAGCTTTTCTTTGCCCGCTCGGTATTCCGTAACTTTTTCAGGGTTAGCAGCAAGGACATGATCAACAAATTTTTCAATTTCATCATTATTTGTAACCTGGACCAATCCATGTTTTTCTATTAAAACTTTTGGTTCTTCCTGAGTTTCAAACATCAATTCAAAAACTTGTTTAGCAATCTTTCCAGAAACTACATCGCTTCTTATAAGCTCAATCAATGCAGCAAGATCCCCAGGTTTTATTGGGGAAGCAATAATTTCTAAGTTGGCCTTATTAAGTTTACCAAATAATTCTGCTATAATCCAATTTGCCGCTAGTTTTGGATCTGTTAGAGCAGCTGTGGCTTCAAAATAATCTGCAATATTCTTGTCGGCTACAATCACATTAGCATCGTAATCAGAAATACCCATTGTACTTATATATCTTGCGACCTTTGCATCAGGCAGCTCCGGTAGAGCTTTCCTAATATTTTCTACATATTCTTCCGATAAAATGAGGGGCAAAAGGTCGGGGTCAGGGAAGTATCTATAGTCGACCGCATCTTCCTTAGTACGCATTGGCTTTGTTACTTCTTTATTTGAATCAAAAAGCCTAGTTTCTTGTAGCACCTCTCCACCTGATTCAAGCAATTCAACTTGTCGCATTGCTTCATAATTGATTGCTTTAATTACAAATTTTACTGAATTAACATTCTTTATCTCAACTCTAGTACCATATTTGTCGCTTCCTAAGGGCCTGACGGACACATTGGCATCACATCTCAGAGAGCCTTTTTCCATATCACCATCGCAACTGCCTAGATATCTTAATATTGAGCGTAGTTTTTTTAAGAATTCTGCAGCTTCTTCGCTACTTCTCATATCTGGCTCGGTTACGATTTCCATTAAAGCTATACCTGAGCGATTTAAATCAACAAAAGTTTCATCAGGAGTGTGATTATGGATACTTTTACCGGCGTCTTGCTCGATGTGAATCCTAGTTACTCCAATAGTTTTAATTTGCTTGTCCGGAAGCTCTATAGTAATTCTTCCATTACTCACTATTGGGTGCCTAAACTGAGATATTTGGTAGCCCTGCGGAAGGTCGGGATAAAAATAATTTTTTCTATCGAAGCATGAAAAGAGATTAATTTGAGCTCCAATACCCAAGCCGGTTTTGACTGCTTGTTCAACGCATTTGCCATTAATTGAGGGCAGCATTCCAGGCATCGCGGCATCTATAAAGGATACCTGTGAATTTGGTTCAGCACCAAACTCTGTTTTGCTTCTGGAAAATAGCTTTGATTCTGAAGCGATCTGGGAATGCACCTCCAAACCGATTATAACTTCCCACTTATTTTTGCCTTTTATGATTTGTCCTGAATAAGACATAGTGTCTCTTATAAATTACCTAGTATATTGATTAGCATATTTAGTGAAATTCAACAAGCCTAATAGCAAGGACGCTTGCAAAAAGATCATTTGCATAGGAATTTTACGAGAGTGAAGATGTGTATAAAACCAAAGGAGGCCTGAAAACAAGACATTTAAAGCTGGAATAGAACTTCGAGTTGAAAAAAGTGCATTAGCGTTAACCTGCTGACTTGGATGCAATTCTTGCTCGTTCTAAATCTTCAAGAGTATCTACAGATATAGGGGCGCTATCAACAATGGCTACATGTATTTTAATACCATGTTCAAGGGCACGAAGTTGCTCAAGCCGTTCCCTTTTTTCTAGCTCGGTTTGCTGGGCTTTTACAAATTTTTCTAGAGCATCTGGAGTATACCCATAAATTCCAATATGTTCATACAATTTGCCGGGGCCAAATGGAGCTGTTGCTCGAGTAAAATATAAGGCTTGATTGTTTTGAGTCAAAATTGCTTTAACAATATTGGGATCATTCTCTTTGTTGCTTTCTGTTATTGGAATAACTGTGGTAGCCATTTCAATGTCTTGCTGGGTTAACAGCTCTCTTGTAGCCGAGATTATCTGTGGATCTATTAAAGGCAAATCTCCTTGAAGATTAATGATATAATCATAATTTCTGCTAAGTTTCTTAAATGCAGCATACACTCTATCAGTTCCTGAAGCTAAATCTGGGTCGGTTTTTATTGCTTCAAAATCATGTTTTCTAACAATATTACAAATATAGTCCCCACAAGCAGCGATAAAGACATCACCAGCATTAGAAGCCCTTGCTTGATTTGCAACTCTAATGACCATAGGTAAGCCTCCTATATCGGCTAGGGGCTTATTTGGTAATCGAAGAGCTGCAAGCCTTACTGGAATTATTATTGCAGTGTTAGAGCTCATATCGAATTATTTAAAGAATTTATCATTTCTAAAGTTAATTGGTAAATCTCATCGACGTCAAAAGCAAGCTTATTTTTATCTTTTATCTTTTGTACTTTTGAAATATTAGATAGTAACTGTATAGATTTGTAGTATTTATCATTTGTTGGGATTCTAGGTTTGAAGTCTTCATATAAAGCTTCTAACAATTCATATTCTCTTAAGTTAAGATATGAAATCATTTGCTTTAATATGCGCTCAACTTCTTTGGCATTTAAAGTAAACTCTTTGTTTCTTATTGAATGTATATAAGGCTCTGAAAAGTCATTAAAAGAGCTCCAATCTTTCTTTTGTCAAAAGATTTCACTTTTAATTTCGTCAGATTGATGACTTGTGTCATCTTTGAGCAAAGTAAGTACATCTAATTTTTGCAAGGCTTTGGCAACTATATACTTTCTCTCTCTTTTCATGAATTCTGGTAAGTGAAAATTCGGAGACTTAAAATTCATGATGTTAATAGCATTAGCTGGCTGGAGATTTTTAATATATGCTGAAGCTAATTTATTGATTGCGCGTTCTTTTTTAATTATTTTGAATTTTATATTCAAATGTTATAAATCCTATCTCGGCAAGCATTTGGTCTGTGTAATACTGAAGAAAATTATTGTTCAGATTGGTAAAAACCCTTAAGGTATTTGAAAGGGCAACATATTGGTAGTTTTCAGCATTACTGTAACTAATGAGTGACTGCCAAAATTTGAATTCCTCTCAGTGTATCCGTCGGCACATCTTCAATATCAAAGTTTTGAATTTCATATAGCGCTTTTTTATGGTTTCTAGTGAAAAATTCAAGAGCTGCTAACAATGTAATCACCTGATATTTCTTGTTTAGCATTTTGTCTTCTTTACGGACTAAGTTCAGTACGGCCTTGGCCTCATTATAAAAACCATGGGCCAAGTAAAACATAGTTAACTCAAGCCGTGCGCGAGACTTAAAAGATGGTTTAGCTGTTATAATCTTTTTAATCAATTTTCTTTTTAATCAATTTATCTTCTGTATTAATAAAAGGCTCTTTTCCAGATTGGAAATACTTTTGATTTAGAATAGCCTTTTCTGAGGACCTCATTAGGTTATAAGATTTATTATGCTGAGCTAAGTAAATTTCGGGTGCTATATTGAGACCAGATTTTTTAGTTATTGAAAAAGATTTATTACCCAGTGGGTTGAAGGTAACCCAATCAGATATTTTCTCTATAACCACCCCTTGTATGGTGTCTAGTATATTGAGGTCAATGAATTCTCTTTTGATTAGTGTTGCGATATTACTATTATGAAGGGGCACTACACTGATGTTTTGATGGGTAAATGGATCTACAAAATCTATGGTGCCATAAAATCTTTCTCCTGTTCTGATTGCTAGATAAGGATAAATGTTATTAAACTTTGTGCTAACTTTAATACTCTTTAATTTTTCAAAGCGATGTGCAATTTCAATGATCCAGCTATTATCTTGTTATGGGCTGCGATAATCGTACTTTAAATTTCTTCAGGGAGTTTTACATCAGAGATTATAAAGGTATTGTTATTGTTAATTTTCCTTTGCATCATGTTGGAAATTTTGATGTAATCCTGAGCCTTAGGGTTAATGAACTGTTGAGTGTTATCAATAAACTGTATATTAAAAATTTGTCAAAGATGATCCATAATTTTCCGTTATTAATAAAAGCCACTGTCTTTACAGGTTGATCCCATAAAAAGGTTGTAGTAGTTCTTGATAAATTTTGTTCGATTTTTGCAACTGTTGAAGTGGTTTGTGCAAATTTAGGAGTTTAATATCTTAGGGCCATCACTTAAGCTTTTAGTAAATTGCTCTAATTACTATAGGTAATATTGCTTTCGGTTTATTGTTTGTGTTTGTAGCAGAATTTGCAGAATTTGTTTTTATAACATTCTTAGGACCCTTTTGAGTAGTGAGGTGCGGTTTTATATTTGTGGGTGCCCTATCTTTTAGTTGTGTAATTAATTTATCCATCAATGCCTGTTTTCGCTTTAAAATTGAAATTGGCTCCTCTCCTTGGGCTAATAATAGTGGAAAACATGGCGAATAAAAGATAGGTTATTATAAAGAAATAGCCAATTTGTTTATACATTTATGGGTAATTTATAAATATTGCAAAAATAAGAGTAGCAAAAAAAGAATTTAAAGCAACTTTAAGTTTATAAAGAATTGCTTTGGCGCTAAAAATACCTAAAATGCGAGTGTGGGTTTTGGTAAATAACATGATAAATAAAGAGATTTTGATTAACAGATTGAAATGTAGGCTAAAAATAGTAGGATATTCCATTATATTAATTTTTGTTTTTTTATTTCTCGGGTTTTTTTATTTTAGATTTCATATAAAAAACTTTAACGAGCAAAATCCTTCATGTGATAACTGCCAAACTATCGTAGTAATTACAGGGGGCGGCAAGAGGATTCAAACTGCAATAGACCTGTTTAATCGGGGATGCGGCAAAACTTTTTTAATTTCTGGGGTCAACTCGACATTTAATAAAAGCTATTTAAAAAAATCTATTCCTAACAGTAAAATTGACAGGGTATTCTTGGGGTATGAGGCAAATAATACTGAAAGTAATGCCAAAGAGACATTAGTTTTTTTAACCATACATGAAATTGAGCGGGTGCTGTTAGTAACAAACGCTTATCATATGCCAAGGGCAAAGTTTTTGTTTGAAAATTATATAGTTGCAAAAAATATCAGCATATATGCTGTGGAGTCTGATGAAGATTTGTTAACTGAAGTAATTGAGTATATAAAATTTGTAGGGACTTATGCTGTATATAAATTCGAAGCTATTAACAAGGCGTGTCTAAACTATTTATATGCTAAGGTCTCTTTTTGGAAGAATCTTTAATAGCACTTCAGCTGCTATTTGGCTTGGCTTAGTAACATTATCCACTTTTAGTTTTTGAATTATTTCATTTAGTTGATCAACTTGCTTTTCTCCTTCTTCAAGTAATTTACTCATCTCTTTAAATAGATTATCAGCAGTAAAATTTTCTTGAATTAATTCTGGAATAATCACTTTATCAGCCATTAGGTTTAATATGCTGATATATCTTATTTTTATTTTCTTCCTTATTAGCCACGCGGTTATTTTAGAAACCTTATAAAATATTAACATCGGTACCTTGAGAAGTGCGCATTCAATTGCGACCGTTCCTGATTTGATAAAAGCAGCATTGCTAGCATATAGCAACGCTCTTTTTTCTTCGGTGTCTGTTTTTAATAGAATATGTTCTCTAAATTGATAAGGGCACAGAATTTCTTGGTATATATGTAAAAGATGAGGGAAGGTTGGAATAATAAAATAAATACCATGACCATGATACTGGCTAATTAACCTAGAGACAGCTTCTAGCAATACTTTTAAATGATGCTTGATTTCTTGCTCTCTACTTCCTGGAGTTATAGTTATTAGTCGATCCTGTTTGTTGAATCCAAATTTTTTCTTTATTTCTTCCTTACTTGAGATAATTTCTTCATCTTCTAAGACAGGATGCCCAACGTAAGTGCAGGGGAGGTGCACTTCATCGAAATACTTTTTTTCGAATGGCAGTATAGAAAATATATGATCATATAAATCGGCAAATTTTTTAGCTCTTTCAGGTCCGTATGCCCAAACAGTAGGTGCAACATACTGCACTATAGGGAAAGCAACTTGTTGCTTTCTTAATTTTTTAACTAACCGAAGATTAAAGCCTGGGGAATCCACGGTAATTAAGATATCAGGATTATAAGATTTAATCCATCTTGCTGTTTGAAACAGCCGGATTAATATTAGGGGAAGATTAGCTATTCCTTCAAAATATCCCATAATGGAAAGATTTTTCATTAGAAAGATCGTTTTAAAGCCCCTTTTAATCATATTCTCTCCTCCGACACCTTGGGCATCTAAAGAGATCTTTTGCTGTAATTGATTTAAAAGCTTTGCAGCGATTAAGTCACCTGATGATTCACCGGCTATTATAGCTATTTTATAACGATTTCCTACTCCATCCTTGATTTCTGTCTTTGCCATTCCCTCTCTTTAATTGTTTCACGTTTATAATAATTTTTCTTACCTTTGCCTAGGCCTAGTGCTACTTTAACTTTACTTTTTTTGTTGAAATAGATAGCAATAGGTACAAGAGTATACCCTCTTCTTTTGATGAGCCCGATAAGTTTTCGAATTTCGTTAGCGTGAAGTAGAAGCTTTCTAGACCTTTTTGGATAATGATTATATCGATTAGCTTCTGTATATTCTGGAATGCTAGCGTTAAATAAGAAAATTTCTCCGTCAGTTTCATCAGCATGAGCTTCTACTATATTGACTTTGCCACGCCTTAGAGATTTCACCTCAGTTCCTGTAAGAACGATCCCGGCTTCATAAATGTCTTCTATGAAATAATCATAGTAAGCTCGATTATTTTGTGAAATATTCTTTAAAATGTTTTTTTCGTAAAGATTACTCATAAATTTATAGGATACTTTTTAGCGATTTGGTCGAACTCAATTAATTCAGTCAATAACTCTTCTAATTCAGATAAGGGTAGCATACAAGGACCATCGCTAGGTGCTCTATCAGGATTTAGATGAGTTTCAATAAATATGCCAGCAATGCCAGTCGCGACAGCAGCTCTTGCAAGAGGTTTAATGAATTCTCTTTGACCTCCGCTACTCAAGCCAAGGCCTTCAGGTTGTTGTACGGAATGAGTGGCATCAAATATAACTGGATAGCCAGTTTTAGCCATAATTGGAAGCGCTCGCATATCGTTTACTAGGTTGTTATAGCCAAAAGAAACTCCTCTTTCTGTTAGTAGAATATTCTGGTTCCCAGTTGAAGCGACTTTATCTGCTGCATTTCTCATGTTCTGAGGCGCTAAGAACTGGCCTTTTTTAATATTTACAGCTTTGCCTGTGTGTCCCGCTGCAATTAATAAATCGGTTTGCCGGCAAAGAAATGCTGGGATTTGTAAGATATCTACATACTCTGACACAATCTTGCATTGCTCTGGAAGATGTACATCAGTAAGGATAGGGCATTTTATTTGTTTTTTTATTTCTGCGAAAATCTCCAATGCTTTTTCTAACCCAATACCTCTTTGGCCTTCAATAGAAGTTCTATTAGCTTTATCAAATGAACTTTTGTATATATAATTAATACCTAATTTTTTGGTTATCTCTGCGATAGTATATGCAGTTTCTAATGCATGTTCTTTGGACTCTATTTGGCAAGGTCCAGAGATTAAAAGAAAAGGTAAATTATTGGCGATTCTTACCTCGTTAATTTCTATAATTTTATGCATTTTTTTGAGAATTTTTCTTCCTTTATATTATATAATTCATAGTATCTCAATAAATATGCTTTAACTTGACGAAGGAATAAAGAATGAAACTGCCGCATTGGCCTATACCCTACGGTAAAAAAGCTATAGATTTAGGCTTGAGTAGAATTAAAGAGATACTTGCTAAAATAGGTAATCCACATTTGAAGCTGCCCCCAGTGGTTCATGTGGCTGGCACTAACGGTAAGGGCTCAACTATTGCTTATCTAAAGGCTATACTAGAAGCTGCAGGTTATAAAGTTCATCGATATATTTCTCCACATTTGGTGAGATTTAATGAGCGCATTACACTTGCTGGCCAAGAAATAGAGGATAATTTCCTAACGAAAATAATAGAAGAATGTCGAATTGCTTCAGGTGATATGCCATTAACCTTTTTTGAAGGCATAACAGCGGCAGCTTTTTTAGCATTTTCAAGAGTGCAGGCTGATATACTGCTGCTAGAAACCGGCTTAGGAGGAGGATTAGATGCAACTAATGTTATGGATAGCCCCTTAATGTCGATTATTACACCTATCTCATTAGATCATGTAGAATACTTAGGAAACACTATTGCGCTTATTGCCAAAGAAAAAGCAGGAATTATAAAAAAGAATTCTAAGTGTGTCCTAAGCTGGCAACTCTCTGAAGCGATGGAAGTTTTGGTACAAGAATGTGAGGGGATAGGCGCTAATTATTATGCTTGGGGTAAACATTGGGATTTTGCTAGCGCCCAGAATCGCTTTTTATTTAAGAGTAATAAACGTACTACTTTAGAATTTCCGATGCCTTCTCTTTATGGCTTGCACCAAATAGTCAATGCGGCAACTGCTATTGCGGCTATTGACTGCTTAGAGAGCTTTAATATTAGTAAACAACATATAGACTACGGGTTAACTCACACTTTCTGGCCAGCAAGGCTGCAAAAAATTACTTCAGGCGCCCTGTTTGATATGTTAGAGAGTGAATCTGAAATGTGGTTGGACGGCGCACATAACGTGGGAGGAGCGCAAATGCTTATAGCGAGTATTGAAAATATGCCGGAAAAACTACCTTTATATTTGATAAATGGGTGGTCAAAAGATAGAGATATCGCCGGATTTTTAGAATATTTCATTGGCAAAACAGAGTTCTTTTGTGCAACTCATATTAAATCTGAGCCGCTTAGCGAAAGCTCTTACAATATCTATCAAGTTGCAGTCGAAATGGGTTTTAATGCTGAATGTTCTGAGTCAATCAAGGAAGCAGTTGAGAAATGTTTAGTGCATGCTAAGGGAAAAAGAATTAGAATATTGATTTGTGGTTCTTTATATCTGTCAGGCGATGTTTTGGCAGTAAATCAAGGTATGATTTGACTTTACTGCTTGACCAATATTTATTATACAGCGAAACTAACTAAATGGATCATTTGAATAGGATATAGAAATGAAAGATGCAAAGAAAATAGTTGTCGCCAAAGGCGATGGAATAGGGCCTGAGATTATGGAATCAGTACTAGAGGTACTTAAGTTTGCTGGAGCGAGGCTTAATTTTGAGTTTATTGAAATAGGTGAAAATCTTTTATACTCAAGGAATTTCAACAGGGATATCCAAAGAGGCGTGGAATGGCTATTAAAGAGCATAAAATTTTGTTGAAAGCGCCAATTGCTACTCCTCAAGGCAAAGGATATAAAAGTTTAAATGTGACCTTTAGAAAGGTGTTAAGTTTGTTCGCAAATGTTAGGCCAGTTGTATCTTTTCAGCCATTCGTTAGCGGTCCTGATAATAAAATTGATATGGTGATTGTAAGAAAAATGAAGAGGATTTATATGCAGGTATTGAGTATCGTTCAACAGAAAGCAGTTATCTATCGCTTAAACTAATTTCTAAAGCGGGATGCGAAAGAATCATCAGGTACGCATTTGAATATGCAAAAGTAAACAAAAGATCAAAAATCACCTGTGTTGTTAAGGACAATATAATGAAGATTACTGATGGCCTTTTTCATAATGTTTTTAAAGAGGTTGCTAAGGAATATGAAGGCATTACTGCTAATAGCTGTATAGTTGCTGCAAGGATTGCAAAAAAGCCTCAGCTGTTTGATGTGATTGTAACTTTGAATCTGTATGGTGATATTTTATCTGATATAGCTGCAGAAGTATCTGGTTCAGTTGGGCTGGCTGGAAGCGCTAATATTGGGTCAGAATATGCGATGTTTGAAGCAGTACATGGCTCAGCACCTATCGCAGGGCAAAATATTGCTAATCCTTCTGGGCTTTTAAATGCCGCTATCTTGATGTTGAATCATATAGGCCAACAAGATATTGCGGCTAGAATTCAAAATGCTTGGCTCAAAACTATTGAAGATGGTATGCATACAGTTGATATATTTAATTCGGCAAGCAAGCAGAAGCTTTCTACCAAGGAATTCACAGAGCTTGTAATTAAAATTTGGGTGCTATCCCAACTCAGCTTAAAGCTATAGAGGCCAAATCTTCAGAAAAAATCAGTGTACAGATAACGCCAGTAAGGCAGGTTAATAAGGAAATGGTCAGGGTTGATATTTACTTGATGGATCATCAAAGATCAGTTGAAGAAGTTGCCGAAATTTTTAAATCTAATAGCTTAAACTTAGCCTTAAGGAGTATAGCACAAAGGGGGTTGCTTGTGTGGCCTATTGCCGTGCCGAAGCTGAAGAGGTTAGTAATAATATGATGAGATTAAGGTTTTTAGGGAAAGATGGTGTGAAGTTATCTTCAAAAGATATTCCGGACTTATTGAATGTGGTTTTGCATAATGGTTTAGAAGTAGCATTACTGCATAGTTTGTATAATTATGACGGTATTGATGATTTTTTCCAAAGCGCAAGGGGAATAATTTGTGCATATACCTAATAAATGAAGAATTGAAAAGCGGCGTCTGTTAAGAGATGATCTACCAAAAGGCTAGTTTGCTTTATTGCGCCTTCCGCCCCTTTGCAAGATTCGCTTGCAAAGCAGGCTATGCTTTTCCGTTGCAAACTCGCTTTAGATATAGATAAATCAAAAGCTTATTACGTAAATGATGAAATAATATAAAGTGTTGTTAATAGTTGTTGACATAAGCGGTTGTATTAATTACTGGAGGCGCTTAAATGGCGCTATCTATGATTTCTCATCAATAAATAGCCCCAAATTTTTAAAGACTAGGTGAGTCTTGGCTAATGTGGGGAGTTATATTTTAGATTAATCTCTTAAAGTTAATAATTTATACGGAGCATAAATAAAGTGTTGGTTTAGTTAATAGTAGATTCAGTTGGGCTCAAGAATGATGGAGTTAGGTGAGTAACGAAAATGAAGCCACACACGCTCGATTAAAGAGAAACTGCACATCTCGCCTATAAAACACTGACTTTTTATTTATTAAGCATACAAGAAACATGCTTTTGAGGAGTTTATTATGAGTGATATTTTTGCGCCAGCGGTGAGTTACCAGGTTAGAAGGGATCCTATCCTTGAGTGTGATTGATATCAATGGTGATGGCAATCCCCAGATGCGTTAACAGCAAATATTGATAATAATTCAGTTTTGTTTTACTATGCAACGGCAATGGTGACTTCACTTCAAGGCAAGATTATGAAGTTTTGGGTATGGCCCTCAAATATTGTCTCTGGCTGACGTGAATCTTGATGGTAAATTGGATATGGTAGTAGCTAGTTTCGGTAATTCTATTTCTATTCTTCTATGCAATGGTCAGGGCAGTTTTAGTAGTTATAAAAGCATAGATTTAGGTACGTATGCAATTGTTGCAACATATGTTAACCAATGATGGTAGAGCAGATAATAATTTTTGCTACAAATCGAGGTGAGTATAATAAGGTTTATGTGCTGTTTAATATCTATCCACTAACAACTAATAACCACGCCGACCACTACTACACTAAGTCTACTACAACCACTTTCTCGCTATGTACACCATTGTCTGCAGTCAAATCCCATATTTTTGGTGTTCTCACCTTAATTGGTACTATCAGCCTGAGTTAGGGATAAAAATAGTTAAAAAAGAGGTATTGAATTATTTACTAGACATAGATCTATACTTAACGTTTTTGTACGCTCCTCTACTTTAATTACTTTTTATTGCCTTAAATCAGCTAAATCTTCTATTCAATTCTCTCCTTAATACAGAATTGATGAGGTCTTGAGGGTAGCCGTTTTCAGCAGGGTAATTTTTTGCTGCTTGGAAAGTGCCATCTCCGTTACCTAGCAGTATAGAAACTAAATTAGTCCCAGGACTGACAATATCTGTTTTGCCATTGCCATTAAGATCTGTTATGGCTAGACGCCTCTATTTGTATAGAAATTCATAACTTATTGCATTGCAGGTTGAAAAGTTCCATCACCGTTTCCCGATAAGATGAGATAGTTTGTGCATAAGGCTGAGTACAAGAGATGTCTGAATTACCATCACGATTAAAGTCGCTCACTACACTCTACTATAAACCCTGTTGAGGTTATAATGAACAGCAGGTGCAAAAATATTACTCCAATTTGTACATAAGCCTCTTTAACACGCTTATTAAAGTAGATGAGAATGCAATTGTAGCCACAAATTTTCTGTAAATTATATTATCAGTTTGCCAATTAGAACCTTAAAGAGTTATATAGAGCTAAAGCAACGCTTTTTTCTCTACTTATTGAATTATCAGCTAAATTCTTTGATTAAAAGTTAAGGAGGTTTTAAACATTTTGTGAGTAAATATGAATTGTATGGTAGATTGATTTTATACGGCATCACTCATCTATTATTGATAGAGTTCGCTCCGATGTTTTAGTGCTAACGAACTTACTATGAGCATGACTAAAAAGCTTTAATCATGCCCAAGTTCTTTGCTCTTTACCGCTTGGCTTGGTAATTAGTTTCTTTTATTACTGGGGTTTATAGCTCACCAATTACTGCTGGGTATGAGGTATATACTATAAAATACAGTTAGGAATTTTTCTAAGCACAACAGCCGCTTTGGAGCTATCTACTTGCTTGGTGTCGCCTTTTTTAATCCCAATTCCTACTGGTTTTGATAGCTGGTACTCAAGCTTAAGTATCCTTTTAGTATCAGGACTATTGACCCAATTAATAATTCTTTTAGCATATTTTTAGATACATTTTTAATCACATATTCTGCTATTAATTGATCCATAGTAACTGCTTACTGCTTTTGATTTCTTCTCTAAAGCTGGTAGAAGTTCTTTATAGTCTTTCCCTATATATGATGTAGTTTTGATGTATGGCTGCCTGTTTTTTGATCGTGTTGTATGATATTGAAATCTTTAATAAAACTTTTTGTATACTCCTCATTAATATCACACATTTTTACCGTATTGATTTGAGAAATGCCTAAATCTGTAGATTGGGGCTCTGCAGCAAAAGAGGAATGAATAGCAAAGCTTAAAGCTAAGATAGTAACTAGAAAAAATGTTTTATCATTTGTGAAGTCTCCTGTATCAACTATATTATTTTACAGTATTAAGAGATTTTATTAAATCTCTGCTTGCTCTAAAGTAAAGGGAACCTTTATCTACTACCACTATTTTAGAATTAGTTCTAGGGTTTCTAACCGTTTTTCCCTCTCTTTTTCTAACTACCCAAGAGCCAAATTTTCTTAATTCAACTCTATCCCCACAAACCAAAGCAGTTGTGATCTCGTTAAAAAATATATCAACAACTTTTTCAAGAAGGTCATTACCCAATTCCGGGTGTGACTTTTTCAAAGAATTAACTATTGATGCTTTTGTAAATAAACTATTACGCGCCATATTCAACTAAAAGTACAAAAAATTCTAGACATAATAGAAAACGATTGGTAAGATGTTTTCTACATAACAAATTTAGATATTAGCAAATATTTTTATTAAATCAATAATATATCGCCATAATTTTGTAATATTCTGACGTCAGGCTATACTGAGACTGCTGCAATTGAGGAGAAATTTGTATCACTATATAGATTAATTAGCACGAAAAATTTTTCATCTAAATTGCTACTTTGTTCTCGAGCTATATGATTTGCATACTTAATTAAGTGTTGCTGGGTAAAAAAATTATAAATTTTAAATAAAGGTAACCCACTTTGTTGAGTACCAAGTATTTTGCCGCTACCCCTAATACGTAAATCTTCTTCAGCAAGTTTAAACCATCATTTGTCTTTTTCATTGCTTCTAGCCTATACTTGGCAGTCACGCTAAGAGGATGACTATATAAAAGTATGCAATGAGATTGTTTATTGCCTCTCCCAACTCGGCCTCTTAATTGGTGCATTTGTGCTAACCCAAAACGTGCTCTATTACCATAATTGTTGCATCATGCACATCCACTCCAACTTCTATAACTGTAGTTGCTACAAGGATTTTATATTGCCACTCTGGGAGGCAAAGTCTTCCATAATCTTTTCTCTTTCTTCAACCTTAATTCGACTGTGAATTACTGCGACCTAGTTACCAAATATTTTTTCTAGCGCGTCATAGCGTTGTTTAACATTATTTAAAGATAATTTTTCTGACTCTTCTATTAAAGACAAATCCAATATACTTTTGCTCCGTGCTCTATAGCGTTCTTTGTACTGTGGATTAAGAAATCTGATTTCTTTGAAGAGAGTAAGGAAGTAATAATTTGGAGCCTACCAACAGGTTTTTCTCTTATGGCCGAAATTTTCATATTACCATAACACGTCATAATCAATGTTCTTGGTATTGGAGTGGCAGACATCATAAGAAAATCGCAGGTCATACCTTTTTCTAATAACTCTAAGCGCTGTGCAACTCCAAATTTATGTTGCTCATCTATAATTATTAAACCTGGTTTATGAAATTGAACTTCTGCTTGTATTAAGGCATGGGTTCCAATAATTAATTTAATTTTTCCATTTCTAATATCATCCATAGAGCTGCTTTTTTTGAAAATTTGGTATTTTGCTAATCAATAAACTGCTTTCTATTTGGGAGTTAGGGAAAAGTTTTTTAAAATTAGAAAAATGCTGTCTAGCTAAAAGTTCGGTTGGCGCCATAATTATAGCCTGGACTCCTGCTTCTATTACATTGATAGCTGAAAGAAAAGCAACAATTAGTTTTTCCACTGCCAACATCTCCTTGCAAAATTCTTACCATAGTTGATCAGATTTTTGATCGTTATTTATTTTCTCTAAGATATCTTTTTGGTTATTAGTTAACTTAAAGGGAATGGAGGAAAGAAAACTATTTTGTAGCAAGCCTGTAGGTAAGCGGAGTTTTTTTATGCTCTAGGAGCTTACTTTGCGGGGTTTCAAGCATTATTTGCTCAGTTAGCATTTCATCAAAAGCTAGCCACTCAAGCGCTTTATCTATCATTTTAATCTCAGCGTTATTTTTAGGATTATGGATCACATGAATCGCTTCATTCCATGAGGGTAATTATAATTTTTCTTTTAAATCCAATGGTATCCATTTAGGTAATAAAGGTAGTACTTTTAATATCTCCTTGATTACAGAAGTTATACTTTTTAAGCTGAGCCTAAGGCTTGCTGGATAGACTAGTTCGATTGTAAAACTTTGCTCTGCTTTACTAGCAGGCACTATTATGTCTGGATGGAGCATCTGTAAGTCACCATAATTCCAGTCAACTTTACCGCTAATTGCTATTTTATTGCTAACCTTCCAAGAAGATAAAGCAGATTTATTAATATGAAAAAAGATCAAGGTTATTGAACCAGTTTGGTTTTGACAAAGTATCTTAGTTATTTTCTGTCCTCTATTCTTAGGCAATATCGCTTCAATAGTTACGATCTGACTTAATATCTGCCCGGATTTAGCTTGATTAAGCGCAGTTATTTTTCTTCTGTCTATATAATGTGTTAGAATATGAAAAATTAATTCCTTTACAGAGTTATATCCTAAATTGCTTAATAGTTCTGCTTTCTTCGGCCCGACTCCTTTTACATATTGTAGTGGATTATTAAAAATATGGTTGATGAAAAAAATAGAATTATTCATTTTTTCTTTTTAAATTCCAACTCAACTAAGTAATTAAACTCAGCTCCATATATTAGGATTAAACTACAAAAGTAAAAAAATAGCAAAGATATAATAATACCTGCAATACTGCCATATATCATATTAATCTGTGGAAAATAAGAAATGTAATACTTAAAGATTTTGGAAAAAACTGCCCAACAGAATAGCACTAATACAGCGCCAGGTAATATTTTAGTGAATTTTTGCTTTTTGTTTGGCAAGGAATAGTAGAGATATGAAACAAAGATAATACCAAAGATATAGATGATTGTGCTTCTTAGGAGTTCTAAATCTTTATCTATCAAAGAAATAATCTGGGCGTCCGGTATGACAATATGCTTTTCTAAAAAGTTCCACATAGCTGGAATTATTATCAGTATGAGTATTGCCACTACTAAAATGATTATAACGATAATAAATTCGAAGATACTAAATAGCCTTCTCAGTAGATAAGCTGGTGGATTTTTTACGTTATATGCGCGGTTTAGTGTAGTTCTTATACCTTCAAAGATTGAGGAAGCTGTCCAGATCGCACTAATTATGGCAATAGTTAAAAAGCTTTGAGGAGGCAGAGTGGTAATTTCAATTATTCTTGGTTTTAAAGAATCTATAAAGCTTGCCCAAGGACTATTAAGGATAAGATTTGTAAGAGTGGTAACTAAAGGTATATCTACTAGGTTACTTAGAGTACCAATTATTGCTGTAAAAAATACTAAAAATGGAAAGATTGCGAGCATTAGTAAAAATGATAGGTACCCGGCATGCTCTATACCATCATGATTAATAGTGTTAATCAAACTTTGGTAAATAATTTTTATAAAAGTTGTAATTTTAGTACTTTTTACCATTTTATATCATATTGCTTATAAGCAGCTTTTATTGTGTTAAGCATTAAGCAGGAAACCGTCACGGGGCCAACTCCACCTGGTACCGGAGTTAAGAATCTAGCAACTTTTCTTACACTCTCAAAGTCAACATCACCATACAACTTATCATTTACTTTCACAATGCCAACATCAATTACACAAGCACCTTTTTTAATCCAATCACCTTTGATAAAAGAGGGTGAACCAACCGCTGAGATTAATATATCTGCAGTCCTACATTCGTCTTTTATATTATAAGAATTTGAGTTTAATGAAGTAACACTGCAGCTTTCTCTGATTAATATTGAGGCCATAGGCCGACCTACTATCCTTGAACGACCTAGAATTACTGCTTTTTTTCCACTTATATTTGTTCCTAGCATCTCATGTAACAAAATTAAGACTCCTTGGGGAGTGCAAGGCTCTAAACTGTCTTGCCATGAGTTTAATAGGCCAACGTTATAGGTGCTAAACCCATCTACATCTTTTTCATAATTGACCGTATCTATGATTTTTTGAGTGTTGATATGCTGTGGCAAAGGCAACTGAACTAATATTCCATTGACGTTTGGATCAGAGTTTAATTTTTCTATACACTCTATTATTTCCTGTTCGGTTGCGGTTTGAGGAAATTTATAAACTTCTGAATTAAGGCCAACTTCTTTTGCTTTTTTAGCTTTATTATTAACGTAAATTTGGCTTGCTGTATCGGTACCAACTAAGATTACGGCAAACCCAAGAGCTGATCTTTGTGTTTTACAAATAACTGTAGAAAGATGTTCGATCTTGCTTTTCACCCTTTCCAAGACTTTAGCTAAATATAATTTCCCATCTATAATTTCACAATTCTGCATATTGCAATTATTTGTTAGGTATCCCTTTGGTTGTTGAGTATTCAAAGTGCATTTCAGCTCTGTTATTAATAATATAGTAGGCGCTATGGCATGCAAGAGCGGCTTCTGCAAATCCGGTTAATATTAATTTTAGTTTCCCCGGGTAATTTATTATATCTCCAACTGCAAAAACTCCTTTTATGTTGGTTTGCATAGTGCTTGGATCAACTTTTATATGTTTATCTTCCATCTCTATCTCCCAATCTAATATTGGTCCTATATTCATTGAGAGGCCAAAAAAAGGCAAAAGATAATCTGTGGATATTAGTTTAATATTATTGTCAAAGTCTATTACTTCTACGGTGTCGAGTCTTCCATTTTGCCCATAGATTTTATGTAATTGATATGGAATAACCAGCTCTATCTTTCCTTCTTCGATTTGTGCATGAATTCTTTTCATACTTTCTGGAGTCGCCTTAAATTTATTACGTCTATGAACTAGATATATTTTTGAAGCGATTTCAGAAAGAGATAAACTCCAATCTATTGCTGAGTCTCCGCCTCCAGCTATTACTATTTTTTTATCTTGGAATATTTCCTGTTTAGTGATACTATAAAAAACGCTCTTGTTTTCAAATTCTAAAATATTTTCTATAGCGGGTCTATTTGGACCAAATGACCCTACACCTGCTGCAATTATTATAGTCCTGCCCTCTATTTTATTGTTAGCGGCAGTAGTTACGGTAAAATTTTGATCTTCATTTCTGTGGATCGATAGAGCTTGTTGCGCCAAGAAAAATGTAGGTTTAAATGGCTCTATTTGTTTATAAAGTTGATCAATTAATTCTTGAGCTAAAATTCGTGGATAGGCTGGTATATCATATATTGGCTTTTCTGGATATAATGTATTACACTGTCCTCCAAGAGAGGGAACGGCATCTATAACGGCACAGCTGAGTCCCATCATTCCTGCTTGGAATATTGAAAAAAGTCCAGATGGTCCAGCTCCTATAATTATTATATCAAACATCTCATAGAAAAGTTAATTTTATCAATGCTTAGGTATTATAAGATTTTTAAGGGATCAACACAATATAATAAATTAGGGGATATTTTATTTGTTTTTGATAAGTAAATAATACTTCTTTGGATTATAAACTATATTCCAATTTTTTTCTGGATTTCGCTTTCTTGTTTAAAAACCATTTTATGTACAAAAACTCCATCTACATTATGTTTTATAGCAGTTTCCAATACGCTTATGTCAATAAATTCATTCAATATTCTTTCATTGAATGCCGTACCTGCTCTTCCATCTATAAAGTGTTTAATTTTGCCGTTACCGAATAGAATTATGTATCCTCCTAAATTATAATTATTAATAATTTTAGAGCTGGGGTAATTATTTGCCGTATATTGGATTAATTCTACTGGGACTCTATTTAGTCCTATCTTTTTATCATCTTTAGTGATAACTAAAAAAGCATGGATAGAAACTGATACAATGATCAATAAAATACTAATTAAAGTTTTATGAACATTTTTTAGTTTAACAGTAAATTTAGAAGTAGGAAGAGATCTGTCAACTATACCAGCTATAAATGGCATTCCTGAAATGGCTAAATTACTAAAATTTCTTACTGATAATAAAGAGGCAATTAAAAAAGCTAATCCAATAAGCCAATCACTATTTTTAATCATAAGTTCTGTGTAGCGAGTATGAAAGGCGTAGCCAGCCATTATTAATACTAAAAATAACATACTAGAATAGGATTAGCCGAAAAAGAAAGGGCGCCATTCGTTGATGTAATCTATGACCACACTATTTAAGGTTCTGAGAGAGCCTTATAACTTATTGGATTTATCAGAGTAGTTAAAGAGCATGTTATCGATATTTTAATAATTTTTTTATGGCAACTTTATTTTTTTCGTATACAGCAATAGGCATAAATACTCCTAATAAAGCATAGAGAATAAGGAATCCGCCGTGACTATTTGTCCAAATTAGAGTAGCAAAAGGCAATTTGTTTAGAGCTTTTTCGTCATTTAGATAATAAAAATTATATAACTTATTCATGAAGAAAGTTATCATAATACAAGAAATGAGCTGAGGCCTTAGGCAGCCTATTTCGATGAATAGCAAAGATGTTAACGCTAAGCTTATCAAGATTTTTTTGCCAAATTTTGACATTTGCTCCAGTTATCGGGACACAATTTTGATCAAGAATAGTTCCGGAAATTATAATACTTTGACCTTGTGCAAATACTGAAGATCCGGTTTGCTTTCTTAATTCTGAAGAGGTTGCAAATTTTGTTGGTGCTTCTAAAGACCAAATTTGTAGAGTGATGATGCAGTCTTTAATTAAAATACTATCTTGGACATTATCTATAGCAAAGCTTTCGATTAATATAAGCTTTGCTATAAAGATTAAATAACCCACTCTGGTAATTATTTTCATAATAAATTTTCCAAATATAACTAAAATGATAATATCAATTATCTAAACATGTAATTGAATTTATGATATGAGTAATAAAGACCAAAATCAAGCTTCTTATGCGATTAAAGAGTGCTATAATATTATCTATGATATTGTAAATAAGAATAAAAAAGTTACAGAAGAAGATAGCGGTGACTTGAAAATGGTGCTGATGAGGTTACTAGAGCACTTAATCACTACAAAGGATATCCTAGAATTAGATAAGTTAATTAAGATAATACTAGCTCTTTTGAAAATGAGGAAAAACTCAACGAAGAAGGAGGAAGAACTTTCGGGAGAAGAGCTAAAAACTCAGACTATGTTTATAATATATGAAGTATATAAAATGTTAAACCCAAGCCGCATAGCTGGTGAGACTGAGATACAGAATTTTATAGATAATATTATGATTAGAGGAGTAGAAGCTGCACTCTACTATGATAGAAGAAATATAAGCAGAGGATTTAGCAAAGAAGAACTAAAGATTTTAGGGCAGCAGCATTCAAAGACTGCTTTAAGGCGCATAAATGCGTTTGGCTCTAGAGGTTGGGGAAAAGGAATGTGAGGAGGTTTTCTAAAAATTTGTTAAACATAAAAAATTTTATTTATGGAAATGCCATTATTGATACATGAAGGTTTATAAATTAGGTTTTATTTTATGTTACAGGCTAAAAATTCAAAAACTGCATTAACAAAGCGGGATTTATCAATCCTAATCGGCAATAGCTTGGATCATTTTGACACTGCAATCTATAGTTTTATAGCGCCAGTTATTTCAGAAATTTTTTTTCCTAACTATGATCCTATAGTAAGCTTAATCCTAACCTATAGTGTATTTGCAAGTTCCATGTTTACGAGGCCCATAGGGTCTATAATTTTTAGTGTAATTGCCGGAAACAAGGGAGCAGCTCTTGCCTTATCCTATTCATTGATAGGCTTGTCGATCACTACTATTGCGATTGGATTTATACCAACTTATGCTACGATTGGTTTCTTTGCTCCTTTTATTCTCACCATTTGTAGGGTGCTACAAGGAATATTTGCAGAAGGAGAGAAAGTTATAGCGAAGTTATATATTCTAGAGAATAAATTACATGTACAAGCTGTTAAAGCTTCTACGCTTTATCAATTCTCGAGTATGGTAGGGATTATTTTAGCTTCTATTACAGGTATGTTATTGATTAATTACAATTATAGTGATTATTGGCGCTTATGTTTTATTCTAGGAGGAGGGGTAGGCATTACAGGATATAATCTTAGAAAGTATGCTAGAGTAGAGATAGATCAGATAAAGCCACTCTATGATGAAATAAAGTTGGTAAGGAATAATAAGTTGAAAATTTTCAGTGTAGCAGTAGTAAGCTGTTTTTCTTATGTGACTTATTCTATAGTTTTTATAGTAATGAATAATTTTGTTCCAGGCGTTACCTCTATCTCTTTGGAGGTAATGATGAGTTATAATACAATATTGTTAGTAGTAGACGCTGGTATGTTGTTATTAATAGGGTACCTCATAAGGGAGTATAACTCTACTAGGGTCATGATGATCTCCACTATTGTCTTGTTTATTACTATAGTGCCGTTATGGAGAAATATGGATGGCAGTAGTTTATGGTATGTGAATTGTGTTCGTTTTTGGATTATTACGATAGGGGTATTCTTCGCTTGCTCTATTAATTTATGGATTAATAGCTTATTTACAAATGAAGATAAGTACCTATTATCTGGGATTGGTGAGGCTATAGGGAGTTCAGTAGGCCGCCTCACTCCTGTACTTTGTATGATGCTTTGGCATTTTACAAAATTTTCGATTTCTATAGCTCTATACATTGCAACAATTGCTCTGCTTACTATATGGATTATAAAGGTAAAGGGTGAGTTCTAAGCTAAATTCATCATGCCCACATCCACAGCACAGGTTTATAGGTTTATAGCTCTATATACTGCTTATAAATGGAAAAGAATTCAAGGAGATGTTTAAGGGGTAAGGGAAGCTGATAAAGCTCGAGCTTGTGAGAAGCTTCTAGCTGCTCAAGGATAGACTCTTTGTTTGCTAGAGTGTCCAAGGGGCTTCCTATGAGCGCGTCAATTACTTCTTTCACCACTACAGGTCCTTAAGTAAGCCTATACAATTCTTCAAGTTAAAGAGGTATACTACTTATAAATCTCTATTGTCCGAAAAGGAATAAGAATTTTTCAACATAAACATCATATCATTGGAGGTGTCGTAGTAGTTACCTGGTCGTCGGTGTTGTAGTAGTAGATGTACTTGTAGTAGTGGAGGTTGAGATTGTAGTAGTTGACATTGTTGTGCTTTGAGCAAAACTTTCGGCTAAAAGCCCAGCATATATCACATACATGCCCTGCCTCGCTTCTACCACTTGGATTAGTATAAGGTGCACCAAATTAAAGTAATTTCTGCCGTCTCCATTGATGTCTCCTGCTGATGATACCGAATGTCCTGCAAAAGATTACCAGCTGCAATACTGCGTTAATAACCAACCCAAAAGCAGTTGAGGTTAAAAGAGATGATAGTTCGAATACACCATTAGCCATAAATGAAGCTCTTTATACAAAATTAATCTTAAAAGCTATCCATCTCAACACTTGAGTAAAGCCAGCTAAACCTTCTTAGACCGTTTTTAAAACACTAACCCAGTCACTTTAATCAATATAAATTTACTGTGGTGGTCAAATCTATTTATAGGATTTGTGTGTTAACCTAAAATCCCAACAATACTATATTCAAATCGGGATGTTATAATTAGATGGTTGATTTGTATATCTATTCTCTCTTTAACTCAAGCTTCTTGAATACCGCTGCTTTCTTTTAATTTAGGTTTTACAGATTTTGGCTCTGATCCGGCTTTTGGAACAGAAACGCTAGGCTTATTTGTAACTTTCTTGCTTTCGTCTTCTTTACGTACTATTAGCTTACCACTGATGAGGTCCTGCATTTCTTGACCACTTAAGACTTCGTATTCTAAAAGACCTTGGGCAATATCTTCTAATTGATCTCTATATTTAGTTAGAATAGTTTTAGCCGTATTATAAGCCTCGTCAATAATCTTTTTAATCTCTTCATCTATTTTGGTGGCGAGCTCATTAGAAATATGATTAGAGCGGCCAATAGAATGCCCTAAAAACACTTCTTCTTTATCATCTCCTACAAGAACAGGTCCAATCGAATCGCTTAAGCCCCACTGCGTTACCATCTTTCTAGCAATTTGGGTAGCAACCTTAATATCATTGCCGGCGCCGGTAGTGATTTGATCTAGACTAAAGACAATTTCTTCGGCAACTCGTCCTCCCATTGCAACGGCTAGATCTGCTTTCAATTTAGCCTTTGTCATTGACAATCTGTCGCTCTCAGGCAAGCGCATAGTCACTCCAAGGGCTCTGCCTCTTGGGATAATTGTTGCTTTATGTAAAGGATCAGAGTCAGGCAAATGTAGAGCCACAAGCGCATGACCAGCTTCATGGTAAGCGGTTAATTTTTTATCATCATTTGTCATGACTAGAGATTTACGTTCAGCACCCATCATTACTTTATCTTTAGCAAATTCCATCTCCTGCATAGACACCATATTGCGATCGTGTCTTGCAGCTATTAGGGCAGCTTCATTTATAAGGTTTTTCAAATCTGCGCCAGAAAATCCTGGTGTACCCCTGGCAAGAACTCTGATATCAACATCAGGAGCAATTGGAACAGCTTTGGCATGCACTGCCAGAATCTGCTCCCTGCCTTTAATATCTGGAATAGGTACGACGATCTGTCTATCAAATCTTCCTGGTCTCAAAAGAGCTGGATCAAGTACATCAGGTCTGTTTGTTGCAGCCATCACTATTACACCTTCGTTATCAGAAAACCCATCCATTTCAACAAGCAATTGATTTAATGTCTGCTCTCTTTCATCATTTCCACCACCAAGACCTGCACCTCGGTGTCTACCTACAGCGTCAATTTCATCGATAAAAACTATACAAGGAGATTGCTTTTTAGCTTGAGCAAACATATCCCGTACCCTGCTTGCTCCAACACCTACAAACATTTCGACAAAATCAGAACCCGAAATAGTAAAAAAGGGCACTCCTGCCTCTCCAGCAACAGCTCGAGCTAATAATGTCTTACCAGTTCCTGGCGAACCAACTAAAAGGCAACCCCTTGGGATTTTACCCCCTAATTTTTGAAATTTGCCGGGATTTTTTAAAAAGTCTACAATTTCAACTAATTCTTCTTTAGCCTCATCAACGCCTGCAACATCTGCAAAAGTTACTATCTTATTAGGATCAGATACCAATCTTGCTTTGGAACATCCAAACCCAAGTGCTTTTCCTCTTCCAGACTGCATATTTTTCATGAAATATACCCAAACTCCAATTAAGAGTATGACTGGAAACCAGGAAGATAAAAGAGCTATAAGATTACCAAAAGAAGTTTCTAGCGGTGCTATATCAATAGCAACTTCTTTTACTTTCATTTTTTCTATTAGGTTAGGATAATACCTTGGGATTAATGTGACGAATGACCCGCCTTCGATATATTTGCCTTTTACTAAGTCTCCTCTAATTGTCACAGATTTTACTGAGCCGCTGTCAATTTGGTCTAGGAATTCCGAAAATATTACTTTTTTGGCGGTAAGATTAATATCACCCAATATATTATAAACTATTATTAGTACGCCAACAACCGCTATCCAAATAGTAAAATTACTTCCACCTTTTAATTGCTTCATTCCAACACCTAAAGATTTTAATTCTTAAAATAAAATTATAAGCAAGATGTATATTAACATATAGATTAATAATTTGCATGCTATAAAAGTATTTTATATTCACCTTTTTTAGCCGCATAAATATTGATTATTTCTGCTGCTACTTCTTCTATTGCTTTTCTACTTACGTCTATTATTGGTATTTTATTTTTGTGAAATATTTCAAGAGCATAACTTAGTTCTGCCTTAATACTATCAATTTCCGTATAATTATCGACCTCTTTGTTTACATTTAAATTATAAGAGTTTAACCTATTAGATCTTATTTGAGATAGAATTTCGGCAGAGATAGTTAATCCTATAAGTATAGGTTTTTTTATGTCAGATAAATTGGCTTCTACACCATTAATAATGGGAAGATTTGCAACCTTATAACCTCGTTGCGCTAGATAAAGAGAAGTAGGTGATTTTGAGGTTCTTGAGACACCTAAAATTAGGATATCAGCCTCATTAACATCCTTAAAATCATGTCCATCATCATGTTGTAATGTGAAATTTAATATATCAATTCTTTTATAATAATTAGCATCAAGTTTCTTATATTTTCCAGGAATTCCTCCATGTCTTATTTCAACATTAGCAAAATTTGCCAGCTCATTGATAACATTTTCTAAAGCAAATATTGCTAAGATGCCTATACTTTCACACTTCTTTTCTAGGTATAGCCTTAATTCCACGTCCAGCATTGTATAGAGCACTATGCTATTACTATTTAGTTCAATCTCTGATAAAATATCGTTTACCGTATTTTTTGATCTAACTAATGGCCATAGATATTCTGTCATTTCTATTTGTTCCTCAAATTGCGCGGCTATTGCTTTGGCAATTGTAGTAACTGTCTCTCCAGAGGCATCTGAAATTAAATATAATTTTATTTTAATTTTTTCAGTCAAGTTTAACATAGTAAATTAAAATTTTTTACACTTATGGTGTTGTTTTTCTGCCTATGGTGTTATAATTAAAATTAGTAATTTATGATTAGTAGCTAATCAATAATTAGTCACTAGTCCATAACTATAAATTAGGTTAAAATTTTTTAAAGAAAAGAAAATGTCAGTAATAAAACTAATAGTACAAGGGGCGAAAATAGCCTTTAAAAGTGGCATTATGCTTAAATCAATGGTGGACATTCTAGTGGAAGATAAAAAAACGCTAGAAGAGAATATGGCTAAAAAAGAGAAGCCCAATACACGTTAGGCTAAAGTAAAGAATGGCATCTTCAAGGTGATAGATATTGCTACTTCGCCAACAGCTGGTAGGATTATCTCTATAGGAAGTGCTGTTTTTACAGCAGCTACTGGAGGCTTAGTATGGCCTCTTGCCATTGCAGTAGTCGCAACTACTATTGCCGCAGCAGGTATAGGTATTTCTGTACAAGCATATATGATTAAGAAGTTTTCAAAGAAGCAAGCTAGAACTAGCTATATTAAAGGAACTAGAAAAAGATACGACTAAGATTAAAGAAGCGTTAGATAGCAGTAAGTTCAATGACTTAAAATTGAATGAAAACTCAATAGAAAAGAACCGAAGAGTTAGCATTTTTAAGACAGCTGGTAAGGAAATAGGTAGTTCTCTAGCTGAAAATACTGTTGCTACCGCATTATCTGTTTTGTCTGCTGATACCATAATGCTTGTAATAAACGGCATTACAACACTTTTGAATTATACTAATAACTCTAAGATGAGAGTATCGCAGTATCAGCTTAATGCGGAATAAAAGAAGGAATCTGATAGAATGAAATCCAAGCTTGGTTTAGATGTTGTATCTAAAGATATGGAGAAACTGAGAGAGCTTTATAAGAGTGTCACTGGCAAAGAGCTTGAACACAAAATCCCAACTTTTGGCAGCGCACTTTATGAGACTGTAGTAAAGGGTATGTAAACCCTACTTCAATATACTGCCTCACATAATCCTTATATTAATAAAGAGCCTTCCGTAGTTTATACTCCAGAAGAAAAAGCTCCAGCAAAGCAAGTAGAGCAGCAGGTACAGGTGAAACGCGATTTAGATAATATCACTAAAGAGAAAGCTTCTATTGCTAAAGAAATGGCGAGCACTGCAGAAACAAAAGTTCCTACGAAACAAACTGAACAGTATGCATACCAACAGCCAGTAAAGCGGCTAGCAGCTCATATCTTAAAGGAGATTTTACAAGAAGGCCCGCAAGTGCATACTAAGCAGGTGCTGAAAGAGAGGATGCGAGCAGCAGGCAACAGCGGAGTTGCTATTGCTGGTTAGTGCACTACTGGCAGCCTAAGCACTCTTCATATTTGTTTGATTCTGTATTGGATTGAGCATTTGAAACCACTGGTGTAAGGTTAATAGCTAACTGTACTGGTTGTTTTTCCTCAGATTTTATTGAAATTTTATCCGCTCTTTGTAGAGATTTAGAACGACAGTAGTACATACTTTTTATGCCCTTCTCCCAAGCGCTAAAATGTAATTTGTGTAAATCCCTTTTATGAATGTCTGCCGGGATAAAGATATTTAAGGATTGGGCCTGACATATATATGGAGTTCTATCTGCAGCCAGCTCAATAAGCCAGCGCTGGTCTATTTCCATAGCGGTTTTAAATACATCTTTTTCGTTTTTGTCTAAGAAACTGAGATGTTGTATAGAACCCTCATGATTCATGATAGAAGACCAAGTTTCTGGAGTGTCAAACCCTTTAGCGGCAAGAAGCTTTTTCAAATGCTTATTTCTTACGTTAAATGACCCAGTTAGAGTCTTTTGAGTATATGTGTTTGAATTGTAAGGCTCAATTCCTGGTGAAGAATTTGCTGCAATGATTGAAATAGAAGCAGTTGGTGCTATAGCAATTTTATTAGAAAATCTTTCCATGATTCCTGCATCTTTTGCATCAGGGCAGGGACCCTTTTCTTCAGCAAGTAATACTGAAGCTTTGTCAGCTTCTTCTTTAATATAGGAAAACATCTTTTTGTTCCACGCCTTGGCCATAGCAGATTCAAAAGGAACTTTTTTAGATTGCAAGAATGAGTGGAAACCCATTACTCCAAGACCTACACTTCTTTCCCTAAAAGCTGAGTATTTAGCTTTATCCTGGGCTTTAGGGGCATTATCTATGAAGTCCTGAAGGATATTGTCTAAGAACCTCATGACATCAATTATGAAGTTTTTATTATCCTTCCATTCATCGTATGTCTCTAAATTAAGAGAAGAAATGCAACAAACCGCAGTTCTATCTTGGTTTAGGTGATCTTTACCAGTTGCAAGAGTAATTTCGCTACACAGATTAGAGGTTTTAATTTCGAGTCCAAGCTTTTTATATGATTCAGGAGCAGCTTTATTAACATGATCAATAAATAATAGGTAAGGTTCTCCTATTTCTACCCTTGCTAACAAGATTCTAATCCATAAATCTCTTGCTCTTATGATGTTAGTTATATGCCCATCCTTAGGGCTTCTTAATTTCCAAACACCATCGTCTCTTACGGCTTCCATAAATCTATCTGGTATGACGACTCCATGATGTAAGTTTAAAGATTTTCTATTAGGATCTCCTCCTGTTGGACGTCTTAGCTCTATAAATTCTTCGATCTCAGGATGCCAAAGCGGTAGATATACAGCGGAACTACCTCTTCTTAGACTTCCTTGTGATATTGCTAAAGTTAACCTATCTTGTACTCCTATAAAAGGTATAATTCCAGAAGTTTTACCATTATCACGTACCTTTTCGCCAATTGACCTTACTCCTCCCCAGTATGTTCCTATGCCACCTCCTCTCGAGGCAAGCCAAACATTTTCATTCCAGGTATCGACTATATCTTCTAAACTATCACCAACTTCGTTTAGGAAACACGAGATAGGTAAACCTCGGTTGGTTCCCCCATTACTTAATACTGGAGTTGCGGGCATAAACCATAATTTGCTGATGTAATCATAGAGTCTTTGTGCATGCTCTCGATTGTCAGCATAATAACGAGCTACTCTTGCGAACAGGTCTTGAAACTTTTCTCCATTAAGGAGATACCTATCTTCTAAAACAGCTTTACCAAAATCAGTTAATAAATTATCTCTTTCAGGATCAATTTTAATAGAAAAATTGGATTTAGGAGGGGTCTTTTTAGCAACAGCTACACTATTCATAGCAAAATTATATGAAAATTGAGTTAACATTATGTATACTATATATAGTATTTTATTTTGCAATATTTTTTATTTAACACTACATATAGTTTTATATAAGTGGAGATTCTATACTATTTATGAAGACATACGATAAAAGGACAGGCAGCTATTACCATACTCTCTCCTATCGATTAATGTCAATTTATCATCAACTTTTTCTCTTACTTCTCTCTTAGAGGACTCAACTATTATTAGAGTATTTTTATTTAACCAGTTACCTTTTTGTAAAGATTTGATGATCTTGTTTAACAAATTGAGTCTATACGGTGGATCTATATATATTAAATCGTAAATCTCCGAGCTGGACCCTAAATCTTGAGCATTAGCAAGAATAACTTTAGAATTTGATATACAATCTAATTTTTCTAAATTGAGCTTAACAATTTCTAAATGCTGATAGTAATTATCAATAAACGTCACTAAAGAAGCTTCTCTAGATAACGCTTCGATACCGAAAGAGCCGATACCGCAACAGAGATCTAAAACTTTTTTATCTTTTAAGACGCTTACGTGTTCATCACCAAAGAAATTTCTTAATATATTGAAAACAGCTGCCCTTAGTTTTTCGGTAGTAGGACGTATTTTTTTTGCTTCTAATTTAATAGTTCTAGTTGCTGTAATGAGCTTTCTATTTTTATATTTGCCTGCTACTATCCTCATTATTGCTCTACAACTCTTATATTATCAATTTTCTTTAGCTCTTCCAATCCTTTATAATCTATAAATAACGGTTTCTCTAAACCAAAATATACCACGCTTCCATCATCCATTTCCGCATATAACTTTATGGGTAGCCCAGTGTCTGTAACTTTAGTACTGATCTCTTGGATAGAGATTTTATCCTTAATATAGATATGACAGGCACAGAGAGTACTTTTCATTGTATGATGTATTTCTGAAATTTTCTCAGCAACCATTCTAGTGCCATTTTCATCGTTTTTGATTTCGATATCGCATATAATTGTTTGTCCTTCTTGTAGTATATCATTACTTTCTATGAGAAGTTTTTCATTGAATATCGATATATCTAGAATACCTGTTGTATCTGTTATTTGTAAAAAGACAAACTTTCCACGTTTCGAGGATTTAACTTTTTTAGAAGAAACAACACCTGCAACTCTACATTTGTAGAAGTTTTTTACCTCTAAACTGAGGACATTTTCTACACTTAGGATTCCTAATTTTTTCAACCTTTCTTGATACTCGTTTAATGGATGAGCAGAAAGATAAAAGCCAAGTGCTTCAAATTCAAAAGCTAGTTTTCTTCTATCTTCCCAATCAGCAACTGCACTTAAAGAAAGGCTTTGATCATTTTCTTCAGCAAAGAAGAAAGATCCTTGAGATTGATCTTCAAGTCTGTTTGATTGAGCATGTCTTATCAATTTTTCTAAGTTTGTAAATAGTTCAGCTCTATTAGGATAGAGTGAATCAAATGCTCCTGCCTTTATTAAGTTTTCCATAGCACGCTTATTGATAAGATTATGGCACCTTTCCATGAATTGATGTATGTTTTGAAATTGCACAGTTCTTCTTTCTTCTTGTATGTCTACCGTTGCTTTGATCCCTACACCCTTGATTGCTGCTAAACCATAACGAATTTTATCTCCTTCTACTGTAAAATGTGCATTAGAGCTATTGATATTAGGAAGTAATATATCTATGCCAAATAGTTTTGCATCATTACAAAACATGCCTATTTTACTTGTATCATGAATCTCTAAGTTCATCGAGGCAGTTAAGAATTCAGCAGTGTAATGAGTTTTTAGGTACGCAGTTTGGTAAGTTATAACTGCATATGCAGCTGCGTGTGATTTATTGAAGCCGTAACTTGCGAACTTTTCTATCAAGGCGAATATCTCAGCTGCTCTTTGTTCTTTTATTTCGTTAGCGATACATCTTTCAACAAAAATAGCGCGTTGTTCATCCATTTCTTGCTTATTCTTTTTACCCATTGCTCTTCTTAAAAGGTCGGCTTCACCAAGACTGTATCCAGCAAGTATTTGAGCAATCTCCATAACTTGTTCTTGATAGATAATAATTCCATATGTTTCTTTAAGAAGATTTTCTAATTTTGGGTGTATATAATCTGGAGTTTCCAGTCCATGTTTCCTGTTGACGTAACTTGTGATATTGTCCATAGGCCCTGGCCTATATAATGAGGTGAGCGCTATAACATCACCAAAAAAATCGGGTTTGAGTTGTTTTATTGCCTCTCTCATTCCAGCACCCTCAAGCTGGAATATCCCAACGGTATGACCTTGTGAAAGCAATTGGTAGGTTTTTTTATCTTCAAAATCAATATCTGCAAGATTGATCCTTATTCCCCGGTTTTTTTCAATGAGCTGGACTGTTTGTGATATCACGGTTAAGGTCTTGAGACCTAAAAAGTCAAATTTCATTAAGCCCGCTGCATCTGCGTATTTTAATGAATACTGTATAGTTTGCATTGAAGAATTAGAGTCCATATAGAGAGGTACCAACTCTATCAATGGCCTATCGGCAATTATAATTCCTGCTGCGTGTGTTGAGACGTGCCTGTTAATTCCTTCTAGTTCTAGGCTTATAGAAAGAAGTTTTTCAAGATCTGGATCATCATCACGCATCTCTTGTAATTGTTTATCTAACGCTATTGCTTCTGACAAAGTGATCGGATTAGCTGGGTTATTTGGCACCATTTTGCAAATCTTATCGACTAGGCCATAAGGGATCTGCATTACCCTTCCAATATCTCTTAAAACAGCTCTGGCTTGTAGTTTTCCAAAAGTAATAATCTGCGCAACTCTTTCTGCACCGTACTTGTCTTTTACGTAATTAATCACCTCATCTCGATGCTCTTGACAGAAATCGATATCAAAATCAGGCATTGAAACTCTTTCTGGATTTAAAAACCTTTCAAATAGAAGACCAAATTTTATTGGATCTAAATCAGTGATTTCTAGCGCCCATGCAACAATGGAACCAGCTCCTGAGCCCCGGCCAGGTCCTACTGGAATCCCATTCTTTTTGCTCCACTTGATGAAATCAGAGACGATTAAGAAGTAGCCAGGAAACTGCATTTTATTGATTACACTAAGCTCGAACTCGAGCCGCTTAAAATATTCTTGCTGATTTATATCGTATCTTATTGCATTGAGTCTTTTTCTTAAACCATCTATAGCTTGCTTCTGTAACTCTAAGGCTTCATCTTCAATTAGATGTGAAAATTTTGGTAAAATAGGCTTCCTTGTCTCTGAAAAAACAGAGGCTTTTAAAGCTATCAATTTAGTGTTTTCGATTGCTTCTGGTAAGTCTGAAAACAGAGCTCTCATCTCATCTTCACTTTTAAAATAGTGATCGGGATCTGATTTTTTTCTGTTATCTTCTAAGATATAACTACTATTTGCTATACATAGCAAAGCATCATGCGCTTCAGATAAATTAGCCCTTAAAAATGAAATAGGGTTAGTGGCAACGATAGGAATATTTTTTTCAAATGCTTTATCTAGGAACCAGTGTTCGTGAAGTTGCCAATCATTTTTTTCAGTTCTAATTAGTTCCAAGAATAGATTTTTTTTAAAGCTGTTATGAAATTGTTCTAGTAAACGCTCAGCCACCTTATGCTGTTCTTTTTTAATAAGAGTAGCCATAGGGCTTTCAAATGAATTGAATAAAGCGATTAAACCCTGAGAATAGTTAAGAAGCCGAGAAATTTTTATATGAGGTTGGGGGTCGGAATAACTTAAAAAAGATGAGCTAACTAACTCCAAAAGATTCTGGTAGCCATCTTGATCTTTCGCAATTAAAGCTATTTCAGAATGTGTTTCCCGTTTATCAGTATTGGCTTCTAAATCTATTTTTAGTATAGTGCCAATTAGGGGCTTAATCCCATTTTTTAAGCACTCCATACTAAATTCAAGAGAACCAAATAAATTGCCTTGGTCCATAAGGCAAAGAGCCGGCATGTTATCTATCTTGGCTTTATTAATGAGATCCGGGATTTTTATAATACTCTTACCTAAGGAATAGTCTGAATGAGCGCGTAAATGTATAAAACTAGTCATATTTCTTATAAAACAGTAAGATACCTGAGTATTAAAATAATTCTTTACAAAAAATTTTTTTTATCATAACAATCGTTGCTTGTGTGTGAAGAAATTTCGTCAATATTTCTTTAGAAAAGCAAGATTACAAATTTTTAAAAGCTTATAACATAGATAATAACTATCTGCACCAATATAAAAAAATATTAACTTTAACCTCAGTTCTAAATAAAGTAATTTTAAAAAGAATACCTGATATGGTTTTAAAAAAGCAGGACAACCATTTT
>JALDTH010000020.1 GCA_030073355.1 Candidatus Midichloria sp.
AAAGGCTCTTTTTCAAAAATAAACATATAGTACCTTATTCAGATCTCTAAATACCCCTTTCTTTAACTGTTCTTATCTAAAACTTAGGTTGATAAATAAAAAATTGCATAGACGACAGAAAACTTGGCAAAGGGCTAGAAGCCACAATAGTTTGCATGAGGCGCATATTGAAATATGTAATGGAATGCGTAGCTTTTGGGCGACGAAGCCTATTTTTCAAGTTAACGGAGTATATACTCTTGAGCAAGTTTTTAAATAGCTATTAAATTAGAAGCGCAGAATCAAATTGCCAAATCCAGCAACGCTCCGTTCTATCCAGTCCGGCTTGACTTTAACATAGAGAAATAAATGTACATTCCGCTCCAAAATTTTTGCTATTTGTTCTCTAGCACGTTGGCCTATACTTTTTAATTTCTGCGCACGAGTGCCTAAAATAATTTTTTTTTGCGATGCTTTAAGTATATGAATTACTTGGCTAATCTTAACACTGCCGTCCTCTTTCTCTTCCCATAATTCAGTTTGTACCTCTAAAGCATAAGGTAGCTCTGCGCCCAATCCATAGTATAGTGCTTCTCTAGTAATTTCTTCTGCTAAACTTCTATCGGTAATGTTACTTGCGATATCTTGATCGAATAACCAAGGTCCCGCTATTGTTTTAGCTTGCATATAATTTAACATTTCATTTATTCCGGTACCTTTTTTAGCAGAAATCATAAAAGTAGAGTCAAAATTATATAGATGATTCATATCTTGTGATAATTGCAGTAGTTCGCTTTTAATTTTGAGAGCATCTACTTTATTAAGTAATAAAATTATAGGCTTTTTTAAAGTTTGTAATTGTTTTAATATGCTTGAGAAGTCTTGTTTTTTAGCAAGTGTTGCATCCACTATAAAGCATATAAGGTCAGCTTCCTCTAACCCTAAGTGGGCTTGTTTTACTATACTTTTTTCTAAAGGCCGGCTTGGTTTAAAGAGACCAGGAGTATCTATAAAAACTAATTGAGTATCATTTATGTTTGTAATGCCTTTAGTATTAAATCTTGTAGTTTGGCATTTTGAAGTTACAATTGCAATTTTTTGTCCAACTATTTTATTAATCAATGTAGATTTACCAGCGTTTGGGCAGCCTGCGAGAGCTATTACTAAAGTTTTTTGCATATATTATTTCAGTTCGTTAATTTGGCTTAGTAACGCCGTTGCTGCATTCCGCTCAGCTTCTTTTTTAGACTTACCTATTCCAATTGCTTGCATATCATGAGCGGTTACAGATATAGTGAAGGTAGGAGAATGCGCTACTCCATCTCTTTTGACAATTTTATAGATGGGTAAAGCTCCGTTGTTACGTTGAGCCCATTCTTGCAGAAGAGACTTTTTATCTTTTTCTCCAATACTCTTGTCGTTAAGCAGCGGCCACCATAACTTTTTTATAAAAGCTGCAACCGTTTCGTAGTTACTATCTAAATAAACCGCTGCAATCAATGCTTCCATAGCGTTTTCAAGATTTTTAACATTATCTCTACCTCCAGAAATCTCTTCACCCTCATCCATGATAAGATATTTACCGAGATTTATACTAATTGCAACTTTTGCTAAGCTTTGAGAATTAACAAGATTAGAATGCATAATAGATAACTTGCTATCTGTTGCGTTGATATGCTTTTTATAAAGCAATTCAGTGATCACCATAGATAAAATACTATCTCCAAAAAATTCCAAACGTTCATAATCATTTTCACCGACTTGATTAGCTTTAGTAAAACTTGGATGGGTAAGTGCTTTGTCTAATAATTCTTTATTGCGAAAGATGTAAGGTATTATCATTAATTATTAATCTATTGAAGAGACGATCTAATTTAAATTGTGTCACAATTTTCCAAAAAGAAAAATCCCTAGTCCAAAATAATATTTGAGCTTTTCCAACAAGGTTCTCCTCGGGTATAAATCCCATTTCGGATAAAAAGCGGCTGTCTACAGAACGATTACGGTGATCTCCCATCATGAAATAATAACCTTGTGGGATATGATAAACTGCGGTCTGGTCCGGAAATTCATTGTGAAATCTAAAATTAGCATCGAGAGTGTTATATCTTACACCGTTTGGAAGCCTTTCTTCATAACAATCAAAAATCCCTTGGGGCTCGTCTTTATAAAGAGGATGATATATACCTACTTTTTTTCGTTCTACTGCTATATCATTGATAAATACAACGGCATTTCTAACATGTATCTTATCACCAGGCAGACCCATTAATCTTTTTATATAGTATCTATCGTCGTCTGCATGCGGCGATTTAAAAACAATTATATCACCCCTTTCAGGCTGCTTGGCAAAAAATCTTCCCTTGATGCTATCTAATGCTATAGGGAAAGAATGTTTGCTATAACCATAACTGTACTTTGAAACAAAAAGATAATCTCCTATCATAAGTGTTGGAGTCATAGAGCTGGAAGGTATTTTATAGGCTTCAAAAAAGAAAGAGCGAAAAATTAGTGCAGCGATTACTGCAATTAGTATACTTTTTAAGTATTCCCAGAATAATTTCATTATTGGACTCTAATTAGTTAAATAAATTGTTCTTTAATAGCTCTAGTTTCCAGCTTATCATCGGAATCAAAAAGAACGGATAATTTTATGTCGCTTCTTTCTTTGATTTCAACAAATTTTGCATCTCTAACTTCAGCTGAATCAGCACTTGCACTTACTGGCCTTTTATCAGTTTCAAGCACTTCTAGTTGTACTATATCACTTCTGAGTATGAGAGCACCTCGCCACTGCCTGGGTCTAAATGGACTGATCGAGCTTAAAGCCATAACATTAGCACTAATCGGTATGATTGGACCACCTACTGCATAATTATAAGCGGTACTGCCTGCTGGGGTCGCCACTAATACACCGTCTGATACCAAGTGATTTAATCTTAGCTCACCATTAACATTAATTTTAATCTTAGCAGCTTGATGGGTCTCTCTAATTAAGGACACTTCGTTAATAGCAAGATAGGAATGCGTTCTTCCGTCTTTATCTATAACTTTCATTTCTAAAGGGCTTATGACTGCTGTACTAGCTTTTTGAATTCTAGATATGAGATTGTCTGCGCTATAAGAGTTAAGAAGGAACCCGATTGAACCACGGTTCATACCAAAAATCGGTATGTTATTATGCATAAAGCTATGCAACGCTTTAAGCATAGCGCCATCGCCACCTAGTGTTAATATCACATCGAAATCTTGCTTGGAGCAATGTTCGACGTCTAAAATATTATATAAAGAAGATAGCTGTTCAAAGGCCTGCACTGCATAAGTAGATAATTTATCAATTACACAGCCAATATGCATTTTTATTTAAGCATTTAATTCAGGGTTCTTTTTTGCTATAGCGCTTTTAATTTGCTTTTTGATAAGCAAAGCAGTTTTTGTGAGCTTGCTATTTGCTGTTGAGAGCAAATAATTGTCTATGCCATTATTATGTTCGACGGTCCTTGCTCCGCTGGTTGTCATATCTAATCTTATAACTCTGTTTAGCGCATCGCTCCAAAGAGCGAAATTTTGTATGTTAGGTAAAAACCTACGCTTTGTTTTGCAGTTAGAGTGAGAAACATTGTTTCCAGACATTGCAGCTTTATTATCATTAATACTACATACTCTTGACATAATCTGTCACCTTTTTCTAAAATTATACCCTAATTTGAATAGAGCAGATAAATAATTACTATTAGCTTGGCAACATATAACAGTTACTCGAAAAAGTAAATTATTTCTTAATATAAATTTTGTTCGGGCACTGAAAGAAAGGTAATATTATCAGTATTAGCTAACTTTAATCAAGAATCGTATTTTTGAAGTTTAAGGAACGTTGTGCAGTTATAATGGAGTTGCTTTTTATTTGAGTATTGATCCAATTTGGCTTGGGGTTGATGTTGTTAAATAAAAGCTATGGAAACTAAGTATATTGGCAGAGATGACTTTAAAGATCTTCATTAGGATTTAATATTAATTGCCATACTAAGAAGAAGGTGGGGTAAATCTTTAAGCTTTGATATACTGAAGATGTTCTTAAGTGTCGAAGTTGATCAATATGGCGACCCAGTTAAAAATAATTCAAATAGGGTATTATTTACCGGCGGTAAGATAGTTTCAAGAGATGGAAACACTACACATTATAGCAAACTTAAGATAGCTGATGTAGAAGGTGGTAAATACATGAGCCACCAAGGTAAATATCCAGCAATAAACTAAAAAGCACACAAAGAAGATCTTTGCCACTTACCTCAATGAAGACAAGGTAACTAAAGCTAAGCTAGGAGACAGTATACGTTTCTTTAATTGATGAATATGATCAGCAGTGAATTCTGTAATAGTAGAAAATATATTAAGTCCTAAGAGTGGACGGTTGAAAGGAATACTGAAAAGATATTTTCTCTGGTTGTATTAAAAACAATACTTATTTTGAAAAGATTATTTTTACTGGTGTCTTTGATACCTTAAAAAAGGAAGTGAGAACCGGCATGAATAATGTCAAAGTGTACGACATGATGAGCGCTCAATTATAAGGAAGACTTTGGCTTTTTTTTCAAAGTGAGGTAGATGAATTAATAATCAAGTTTGGTTTAGGGCAAGAAGTAAGAGAAAAAACTCGGCAATGGTGTAATAGCTCACCATCTGGCAGTGTAGATGGTACATATATCTATAATCCTTGGTCTGTAATTAATTATCTTGCTTAAGCTTCTAAAGATTCTGGATTTACTTCACAGAGTTATTGGGTAAATAGCGGATCAAGGGTAATGCATTCAATTGGATTTAATAAAGAAATAGCAGATAAAGCTGCAGCTTTAATCATTAGTAAAGAGCAAGAGTTGAAATTCATTTAGAGAATTTCGTTGATCCAGCAGCAGTATGAGGACTGGGATGGCAAGTATCATTAATTCTAGAAGAACTATTATCGCATTTATTATTTTATGCAGGCTAACTAACTGCTACTAGTTGCAATAAACTCTCTTATATATTTACTTGCTCCTAACTAGAGGGTCGGAGAAGAATTTCAAGAGATTATTATTTGTCAAGCAAATCTACTAAATGAAGGCAAATTCCTGCCCAGTAGGGCAGTTAGAGAGCATGGGTATAAAACTAAAAGAATTTGAAGTTATAGTTGCAACAGTAAATGCAGTTATGAAGTATGATATAGAAGCCATAAATGCTGTTATAACAAAACATAAACCTCAGTGTCAAAACGCGGTAACTAACTTTAATTTATCTATATCAGGTAATGGAAAGATATTTAAGAGAGTATTGTATTATTGTGGTAAGAGCTTACTGGATGATAAGAAGGCTTTTTGAGTGCTGGAGATTTTTGCTTATATGTCCCAAGAAAAAGAGGCCCGCTTATTTGTTAATTGATAGCTGATTTCGCTATTGCTACTGTGACTATTACTGTTACTATAATTGAAGCTATGAAAATATTATTTTGTACACTTTATCTCTACTTTAATTGCTTATTGCTTCAAATTAGCTAAACCTTCTATTAAATTTTCTCCTTGATACAGAATTGAGGTTAATAATACTTTGCTACAATTTGCTAAGTATATAACTGATCATAATTCCTCATACGTTGTATTAGGTACTGAGTGTGCAGATAATGATAAAGACATTTGCTCATGTCTCTCAAACTTCTTTAGCTCAAATCTTGGCATGCCACAGGTGAGCTTAATGTCAGACTATATTTCACTCTGTGCGAAGAAATTTCTGGATGATTGCATCAGCTATATTGTTGATTTGTAATTCATCTAAGCATATTACTTTTACATTTTTGGCTATATTTTCAGCGACATCTGATATAGCATTATTTTGAGAGACATCATTTTTAGAATGCCATTTGATAATGGATTTATGAAATTCTACCATGAACTGATGAAAATGCTAACGTTTTTTAGGTATATTAGGTGTATGATTAAAGAAAAAATCCATAATCATGCTTTTTCCTCTGCCAACATCTCCCCATATATATACTCCCATCTTTATAGGACAGGATTGATTTTTATTAAAAAATTCCTTTATTTTTTCAGTAAAAGTATCGCTTTTGCTAAACAAAAGCTTGTGCTGGTAATTTTGTAAGAGTCTGACAAGTTTAAGCTGGGAGGGGTCATTGATGAGGCTCATGGTTTTTAGCAAATTTTTATATGAAGCTTCTAACACTGCCCCCACTAAAATTCTTAAATTAGACCATTAACATGCCTCCATTTATATGGAGAGTTTGGCCAGTTATATAAGCACTCTCTTTTAAAGCCAAAAATAAAACCCCGTTTGCTATATCATCATGATGTCCCATTTTTGCCATTGGTATTTTCTTTATTATGGAGTCTTTTATTTCTTGAGGCAAGTGTTCTGTCATCGGGCTCATAATAAAACCAGGGGCTATACAGTTTATGGTGATTCCACGAGTGGCAATCTCTGCTGCGAGTGATTTAGACATGCCAATCAAACCAGCTTTTGTTGCTGTGTAATTTGCTTGGCCGATATTGCCAGTGAGCCCCACTACTGAAGAGATATTTATGATGCGGCCATACCTTCTTCTTATCATTTTTTTTATAGCAGCTCGGTTGAGCCTAAATACTGATGTGAGATTGATATTTAATACGGTATCCCATTCTTCATCGCTCATTCTCATCGCTAGATTATCTCTGCAGAGCCCAGCATTACAAACGACTACGCTGATCTCTCCTGCAATTTCTTCTGCTTGATCTAATAGTTTTTCTGTTTCCACCTGGTTTGCTAAGTCACATTTAATGATATTTAAACGGTCCTTATATTCAGATTTTAATTTATTTAAATTTTCTAGTTTAGTGGCGCTTGCTATCACGTTTGCGCCAGCTTCATGTAGCTTTCTGACTATTGCAAGTCCTAATCCCCCTGTTGCGCCCGTTACAATAATGTTAGTTCCTGTTAAATTAAACATTCTTCCTCTTTTTTGTTAGTAATTAAATAAGAAGTTAGAGAATTCTTCTATATTTTTTGGCGTATGTAAATTAAAAATATGAGATTCTGGATACATACGTTTTGCAATACCAGATAACACCTGGCTTGGCCCTATTTCTATAAAAGTGTCAACTCCATAATGAGTATTGATTTTCTCCATAGTCTCGCGCCATCTTACGCTTCCAGCGACTTGGCTGACTAAAAGATCTTTAGTTGTGCTTTCATGGTGCTTATCAACATTAAAATTAGCTATAACATCTATAGCTGGATTATGGATTGCTACTCCCTTTAATGCCTGTTCCATTTTAAATGCAGCTGATTGCATTAAACTTGAATGGAAAGGAGCACTAACTTTTAATTTTATTGCTTTTTTAATGCCAAAATTTGTTGCTGATTCTATTGCTTTATCAATAGCCATAGTAGCTCCGCTTAAGACGATTTGACCTGTGCCGTTATCATTTGCAATTTGACAAGCTCCATAGTTTACAACATGGTTACATAATTTTTGTGCGCCATCGAGATCTGCACCAATTAAAGCAACCATTGCTCCTTCTCCTGGATTAACAGCTGATTGCATAGCATTACCTCTAACTCTCAATAAATGAGCAGTATCTGTTAAAGAAAAAACCCCACTTGCTGCAAGCGCGCTATATTCTCCTAAAGAATGGCCTGCTGCAACATTGCATAAGTCTTGAATTGTCAAATTCAGCTGTCTTTCTAGAACAGCCATAACGGCTAAAGAAACAGCCATTATTGCAGGTTGTGCATTAGCAGTCAAAGTAAGTTCTTCCAACTCTCCTGAAAACATTAATTTAGAAAGATTTTGTTTTAAGGTTTCGTCGATAAGAGAGAAAACTTCTTTTGCTTCGTTAAAAGTATTAAACAATTCTACTCCCATGCTGATAACTTGTGAGCCTTGTCCCGGGAATAGAAGAGAGCTTTTATTTTTATCCATTTTAATACCCTTTTTTAATTATAGTGTTCAGGCAGAAGTCCATTTTGCTGCATGTGCCATAGCATTGCATAACGCCCCCCTCTAGTTAAGAGCTCTTCATGGGTTCCATCCTCAACAATATTGCCCTTCTCAAATACCAGAATTCTGTTAAGATGCAATAGGGTAGACAGTCTATGCGCTATTACTATTGCTGTTTTGTTGGACATTAAATGTTGTATGCTCTTCTCTATTAGTTTTTCCGTAACTGAATCGAGAGCTGAAGTAGCTTCATCCATTATAACAATTGGTGCATTTTTTAACATTGCTCTTGCGATCGCAATACGTTGGCGTTGACCACCTGATAACTTGCTTCCTCTTTCGCCAACTATTGTATAATATTCATGCTCTAAGTTCATTATAAAGCTATCACATTCTGCTTTTTTAGCGACTTCTTTAACTTCTTCATCTGTTGCATTAATATTTCCATACTTGATATTCTCTAGTACTGAGCGGTGAAATAAAAACGGGTCTTGCGGTATAAATGCAATATTGCTACGTAAAGATAAAAGAGAAACTTGGGATATGTCTTGATCATCGATTTTTACAGTACCAGAGGACACTTCATATAAACGCATTATTAAATTTGCGAATGTAGTTTTGCCACTCCCTGAAAAACCTACTAACCCGACTTTTTGTCCACCGTGTATCACCAAAGATTTATTTTTAAATATATTACCATTGTTGCGATAGTTAAAGCTAACATTATCAAATTCAATTTTTCCTTGAGTAACCTTTATTTGCTTTAATGTGCTTTCTGATATTTCAGTTGGTTCTTCTAGTAAGATTAAGGATTGTTTACACACTCCAATTTCATAAAACATATAAGAAATTTCATCTCCAGTAAACCAAAGACTTGTCATAAGCCCAAGTGTACTGTTAATAGCAAAGACTATATCTCCAATCGTGATCTGGCCCTGCTGCCACAGCTTTATTGCCAAGTAAAGTAATAATGTTATATTTATTATGCTAATGAAACTTAGCAGTATTTTAAATTTTTCTATGTAAATTAAGCTATATCTGTATTTTTGCAATTCATCAGCCTGCGCTTCTTTTATAGTTTGCATTTCGTGTTGGTGTGCAGTAAATAACTTGACGCTAAGGTGATTCGTCATACTATCAACGATTTTACCTTGTAGCAGGGCTCTAGCTGCAGATTGTACAGAAACACTATTGGCTGCTTTCAAGCAGAAAAAAACGCAGAGTGTAAAGTGTAAGCCGAGCCAGGTAAAAAATATTGCTGCAAGCAATAGGTGCATTGAAAGAAAAACTGAGGAAGAAGCAATAATTGATATAATTAATGGTATAAAGACCGTTAATAGGTCGTCTATTACTAGTTTAGCACTTTTAGGCATATCGCTAATTCTTTGTGCGATGCCTCCTACATGAGTTTGTACAAAATAAGAATGTGAGTGATTACTGACATAATTAAACGTTGAAGTTCTGATATTAGCTTCGAACTTCGGCATTGCGAATCCTAGAAGCACCCCTTTTGATCGTTGAACAAATTCAATGAAAACCCAAAAAGCAAGGGCTACAGCTAAAGGTACAAGTATTATGTTAAGATCTGCTTCTTGAGCTGAGCCATTTAACTTATTAAATGCATCAACTAGGTTACCGGTTATGTAAGGCCAGATAGTGTTATTAGATAAAGTAGAGATTGTTGCAGTAACCGTTATGAAAGAAAAAGTCCAAGGCTGTTTTTTAAGAAAATACCATAAAAAAGCACCAATTTTTTTCGGCATTTTGGTTTTTAGCATTTTTTACCCTAAAATAATGAACTACATAAAGTTGAGATTTAGTATTATATAATTCTTTGCTGATATACAATCAACATCAATTTTATTGATTTATTCTAATAAAATTAAATATTTGGTCATCTGCTATGAAATACATTCTTCAGGCTTGTCTTTGATCCATTTTTCAAATTCTTTATTTATTAAAGTAGTGATATTTTTTACATCTTCTCTATCGTTACTAGTTCTTTGGTAATTAATTGGAGGCAAGAATTCGAGCTTGAATGTATGTCTAGGATTTTGTTGGTAAATTCTAGCAGGCAATATAACACAATCGTAACGTATCGCTAAATTTGCAGTTAAAGTTGAGGTTTGAGACTCTAGTCCAAAAAATGGTACCGAAATACCATCTATGACTTTTTGGTCTATAATCATTCCTAGATATCTTTTCGTTTGATTAAGCTGGTAATATTTTTAATATAATTCACATTTTCAATACTGGAGTTTCTAAATCTTCTCAAAAATTTTATTAAATAATAAAAAAGATATATTGGGTGGTTTTTTTAGACAACTTGCAAAGGGAGATTAAGGTGAAATTTAGCAAAGGAGGATAACATTTCCCAGTTGCTATAATGAGCAGAAACGAAGATTATTGGCTTGTCAGCTGCAACGGGCTTTTTCAAGATTTGTATTATCTATTAGCTCAACTAATTTTCCTATATTTTTTGTGTCCCTGAACCTTAAATTTGTTAGCTCTGCAATAATGCGGCCAAAATTATTCCAAGCTTGTTTAATAATTTTTTCAATCTTATCTTTACTTAAGCTGGGATCTATGATCTTAAGGTTCTTTCTGGCAGCATTATTTCGCAAGCTTAATAAGCTACCAATGAATTCAGCAAGTTTTCCTCCAAGCGCAGATGCAAATCTATATGGAAGTATAGCAAACCATAAGAAAAATGGAAGCAGGAAGAGAGTTAAAAAGAAATATTTTATTTGTCTTAATAGTTTTTTCACTATTAGCGCTCATTAATTACTTAAGCTAAAATATTATTCCAGTCTTCCCAGTTAAAGCCGCTTCTACCAAAATGGCCGTAATTAGCTGTAGCCCTATATATAGGGCGTCTTAATTTTAAATAATCTATAATTTGGGCAGGCCTAAAATCAAATTTTTCCTTAATCAACTGTAAAATTTCTTCTTCTGGGATTTTGTTAGTATTAAAACAGTTCGCATATATTGCGACAGGTTCAGTAATCCCAATGGCATAAGCAATTTGTATTTCGCAACGAGATGCAAGACCTGTTGCCACAATATTTTTTGCTACATGTCTTGCCATATACGCAGCCGATCTATCAACTTTTGTTGGATCTTTACCAGAGAAAGCCCCACCTCCATGCCTTGCAGCACCTCCATAAGTATCAACAATAATTTTTCTTCCAGTTAAGCCACAATCCGCAACCGGGCCACCAATAACAAAACAGCCTGTAGGGTTGATGAAAAATTTAGTGTCTTTATGTAAAAGATGAGTAGGTATTACTGGTTTTATGATTTCTTCTATGACACCTTCTGTAATCTGTTTATGAGAAACTCCTACAGAGTGTTGCGTAGACAATATTATAGTTTCTATAGAAATTGGCCGGTAGTTCTCGTATTTAGCGGTGATTTGAGTTTTAGCATCCGGTCTTAACCACGGTAGGATTTTTTTATGTCTTACTTCGGCCTGCCTTTGCATGAGTTGATGAGCATAATATATTGGTAGCGGCATTAATGCTTCAGTTTCATTACATGCAAAACCAAACATCATACCTTGATCTCCAGCACCTAACTCTTTATCTGCTTTAGAGTTTACGCCTAGCGCGATATTGTGTGATTGTTGTCCTATAGCAGATATTGGAGAGCAGCTATGTGCATCAAACCCTAATTCTGGATCGTTGTAACCAATGCTTGCAACAACATCTTTTACAGTTTTTTCTATATCAATCCATGCAGTGGTTGTAATTTCTCCTGCTACCAGAATTATATTGTTTTTTACTAATACTTCACAAGCAACTCGTGCATTATGATCTAGGGCAATGATTGCATCTAATATAGCATCGGAAACTTGATCAGCAATTTTATCTGGATGTCCTTCTGAAACTGATTCTGAGGAAAATAACCTTAAAGGCATTGAAGCTTATTTAATGGATTCAGCACTAAGCTGCATTAATACCATTTTAATCATTAATATAAAACATAATTAAAAAGTTTTTTATTAAGATTGACCTCAGTTTACTGGTATCAATATTATGCCCCAAAGCTTCTAAAGAGGATATTGAATGCGATGAAAGGCCACAAGGGTTAATGAAATTAAATTTCGATAAGTCTGGTGAAATATTGATAGCGACTCCGTGGTAAGTGACCCATTTTTTAAGTTTAAGGCCAATTGAAGCTATCTTCTTTTTATTGTGATTTTCGTCGAAGCACCATATTCCTATATTTTCTTCATCAGTAATGCAGTGCACTCCTACTTCTTTCAGTGAGGTTATCAACCATTTACATATATCAGAGACGAATTTTTTTATATCAGGTTGATTGTGATAAAGAGATTTTAAATCCAGCATCGTATAAACTATCAGCTGCCCAGGGCCATGGTAGGTATATTTACCGCCACGATCTGTGGTAAAGATAGGAGCTTGCGGATTAGCTATAAGATCTGAGCTCTTTGCTGAGGCTCCAGCAGTATATAAATGATCATGCTCAAGAAACCAAAGTACATTATTATGATCCTTATTAAGAATTTGATCCACAATAGAAGCCATTGAAGAAATGGCATCAGTATATGGAACTAAGTGATCAAAAGAAGAAAAGCAACTAAGGAATGAATTTGAAAATAAGCATTCACTCCTCTCCATTTAAGCTTAAGCTTGTTTGGCTTTAAACTTAGGATTAGCTTTGTTAATGACATAAATTCTGCCCTTTCTTCTTACAACACGACAGTTTTTATCTCTTTTTTTTGCAGACTTCAACGATGATAAGACTTTCATATCAAAAACAAAACTTTATATTAATTTATAGGAGGGCAAATGTACCATATATTTAACTGATATGCAACTTAAAAAATAGGCGACGTAAAAAACTCAAGGCGCCTATTTTTTGGGGTTTTTCTGTAATGGAAGATATATTCGAAGGTCTTTATTTAAAGACTCAAGCAAGTATATCATCCAGCCCATCTATGTATTGGATTATAGAACTAATAGCATAGTAAAGTTGTTATGCGAATTAAAAAAGCGCCTTAAATTTTAAGGCGCTTTTTAGACTTTTATGTAGATTTTGATATAAGCTAGAAGCCCATACCACCCATATCATCCATGCCAGCTGGTCCATGTGAATGTTTAACACCTTTTTCTTCTGGCTTATCAATGATCACTGCTTCTGTTGTGATAAGCAATGCAGAAACAGATACAGCACTTTGCAGAGCAGTTCTTACTACTTTAGTTGGATCAACTATACCAGAGTTATATGCATCTACAAAACTTAGGGTTTGAGCGTCATATATCTTACTCCTATTATTTTCTTCGATTAGTTTACCAACAATTAATGAAGCGTCCACTCCAGAGTTTTCAAGAATCTTGCGTATTGGAGCGGTTAATGATTTTCTAACTATTTCAATACCAGCTTTTTCATCTTCATTCTTGCCTTGCAATTTATCAAGAGCTTTTACTGCATAAAGCAAAGTACACCCACCTCCTAGCACAACACCCTCAGCAATAGCTGCTTTGGTTGCATGATAAGCATCTTCCACTCTATCTTTTTTCTCTTTAACTTCAACTTCAGTGACACCGCCAACTTTTAAGATAGCAACGCCACCAGAAAGTTTAGCTAAACGTTCTTGAAGCTTTTCTTTATCATAGTCAGAAGTGGTCTCTGCGGTTTGAGCTTTAATTTGGTCGCAACGAGCTTTGATTTGATTAGGATCACCTGCACCACCAACAATTGTAGTATCATCTTTGGTGATAACAACTTTTTTAGCGCTACCTAGATCCATAATTGCTGTACTTTCCAATTTATTTCCTATTTCTTCGCTAACTAGCTGTCCACCTGTTATAATGGCGATATCTTCAAGCATAGCTTTTCTTCTGTCACCAAAGCCAGGAGCTTTAACTGCAGCGATCTTTAAACTGCCGCGCAATTTGTTTACTACTAGTGTTGCTAGAGCTTCGCCTTCAACATCTTCAGCAATTATTAAAAGCGGCCTACCTTGTTGCATTACAGCTTCTAAGAGAGGAAGAATCTGCTGGATATTAGTAATTTTTTTATCGAATGTAAGGATATAAGGTCTCTCGAGTTCACAAACCATTTTTTCAGAATTAGTTACGAAATAAGGTGAGAGGAAGCCTCTATCGAAGTTCATACCTTCGACGATTTGTACTTCAAAATCATCACTCTTATTTGCTTCTTCAACAGTAACTACACCATCTTTACCAACTTTTTCAAAGGCTTCCGATAATTTTTTACCAATATCTGCATCCCCATTTGCAGAGATAGTTGCCACTTGAGCTACTTCATCAGAGGACTTAATTGTCTTAGACATTTTTTTGATTTCATCGACCACAACTTTAGCTGCAGCCTCAATTCCTCTTTTTAAGTCCATAGGATTAGCACCTGCAGCTACTTGTCTAATTCCCTCTTGAGCTATAGCTTTTGCCAAAATCACCGTTGTAGTTGTGCCATCGCCTGCATTATCGTTAGATTTGCTTGCAGCTTCTTTCAAAATCTGGGCTGCAAGATTTTCATATTTATCTTCCAATATAAGCGCTTTAGCAACTGTTACACCATCTTTAGTAATTTTAGGAGCACCAAAAGACGATTCTATAACGACGTTACGCCCTTTTGGGCCTAAAGTTGAGCTGATGGTGTCAGCTGCAATTCTTAAGCCTTTGAGTAACCTTGAACGAGCTTCTTCTCCTGAACTAATAATTTTTGCCATGTTATTTTTACCTTCTTTATTTATTATTCAACAATTGCCAAAACATCTGATTCTTTCATAATCAAATATTCCTTTCCATCTATTTTGATTTCTGTTCCGCCCCATTTAGCAAATAGGATCTTATCACCAACTTTAACATCTAATTGATGAAGTTTGCCTGTATCATCGCATCTGCCATTACCCACTGCTATAACATTGCCTTGCATAGGCTTTTCTTGAGCTGTATCTGGAATTATAATTCCACTGGCAGTTTTTGTTTCTTGTTCTCCTCTTTCAACCAAAATTCTGTCATGTAATGGTCTGATTTTCTTTGACATATTAATTACCTTGTTAATTATTAGATACACCTTATATAGTGATTACTATACATCTTTCAAGGCATGCTCTTAAAAAAATTTTTAAGTCCTGGCCAATAGCTTAAAATATATAATTTTACTGTAGCGCATCTTTTGTGAAAGTGCTATTTGTTTTGGAGTGTTTTTGATCCTTACTAAAATATCATATTTGTTGTATTTTATTCTGCTACATGTTTAGCAATAATAGCAGATTGGTTTTATAGCCTCTTTCTTAGCCTCTTTCTTTGAGTCTAGACTTATGTAGAGGTACAGGAACAATAAGATTGATTGTTTATTAATATATAGGGCAGGGCGTTTACTAAAAATTTATTTAACACTTAGATATTGAGTCTTATCTTAATACTTAAACTGGTGTATTATTATTGCTATTGATTTATTGTACACAAGCAAACTAGGATTGTTTAAAAATCTTTTTGTTTTAGAAACAATCTGTGCTGCAATACTCATGATACGAGAAATTGCATATCTCCTGCTTGCTACAGGATTTACAAGGTTGTCCTGTAATAAAAGTGGTTTTATTCCAACAATTGAGGCATAACTGTGTATTATACTCATACTCGATGACAGATTTTTTACATATAATGCAGTATTTAGCAAAGATTAATGAATTAAAAATGTCAAGTAACCATGTTGTGTACTTCATTTATGCTTTAGCTTACAAAAAAATTATTTTAAAAAACTATAAAACCTTTATCACGATACTGGAACAGTGCAACCATTGATTTTTGATTCAGTTAAACAAAAAGAGAATTTAGAAAGATTCTATACCCAGTTCATTGCAAATGATTTTTTATATAAACTTGTGGCAGAGATTATTTTTGATTGCGCTTTACGCTCTCGAGGCAAGGTGAATGATTTGTTATTGTTTGGCTATTTTGGCCAGTCTATTGAGAATTTATGGAGTCTTGGAAGTAATGTAAGACATGGCTTTATAAGTCTACTTCCTACTACTAGTTTTCAGTGTTCGGAGGAAGATGTCTTTCCTTTTACAGTTAGCAACTTCGATTTGGCATGCTCTAACTTATCATTACATTTTGTAAATCATGTTCCGTTAGCTTTTTCTAACTATAAGAAAATATTAAAAAAAGATGGATTATTTATTGCTACAATAGTTGGGGACTATTCGCTCTTTGAATTAAGAGAAGCATTTGCTTATGCAGATGAAAAGCTATACGGTGGTCTTTTTTCGAGGATAATGCCCATGATTAAAGCCGAATCTTTAGTTAATCTAGCCAATAGAAGTGGTTTTATAGGTGTGGTGATTCATACGGAAACTGTAAAGCTACAGTATAGTAGCCTGATTGACATGCTAAGAGATTTGCGGCAAATTGGTTTTAGTAATTTTTTAGCAAGCCCGGTAACGGCTATTTCAAAAAATTTTTTAAAAATTGTTTCAGAATATTATTGGCAAAATTATTCCAGCAACGACAGGTTAAATCTCTCTTTCAATATCATTACACTCTCCGCAGTAGCTCAATAGTGAGTAACGTATATTCAAAGCACTAACAACCTCAATTCTGTTTAAGGAGAGAATTTAACAGAAGGTTTAGCTGATTTGAGTCAATAAGCAATTAGAGATAAAGT
>JALDTH010000021.1 GCA_030073355.1 Candidatus Midichloria sp.
TACCATGATCTACGTGACCTATAGTCCCCATATTCACATGCGGTTTATTTCTTACAAATTTCTCCTTTACCATAATTACTTTTTACCCTAACTATTTTTTACCCATAATCTCATCAGCAACAGCCTGTGGAACCTGTTCGTAATGAGAAAAATGCATTGTGTACTGCGCTCTACCCTGAGTCATAGACCTTAATGTATTAACATATCCAAACATTTTTGCCAATGGAACTTTTGCATTTATTACTTGAGCGTTACCACGTGGCTCCATTCCAAGAACTTGGCCTCGAATACTATTTAAGTGTCCAATGACATCACCCATAAAATTCTCGGGAGTTACAACTTCTACCTTCATAATTGGCTCAAGTATTTTAGGGCTTGCCTTCATAGCACCCTCCTTGAAAGCAGCTTTTGCTGCTATCTCAAACGCTAAAGCACTTGAATCGACATCGTGGTATGCGCCATCAAGTAATGTGGCTTTAAAATCTATTAGTGGGTATCCAGCTAAAACACCACCAGCACTTATAGCTTCTATACCTTTCTCAACAGCTGGGATATATTCTTTTGGAACATTCCCTCCAACCACCCTGCTTTCAAAATTAAAACCTGCACCCAATTCTAAAGGCTCAAATAATATCTTAACTCTAGCAAATTGACCCGCACCACCGGATTGCTTTTTATGAGTATAATCTATCTCATAAGTTTTAGTAATAGTCTCACGGTACGCAACTTGAGGAGCACCTATATTAGCTTCAACTTTAAATTCATGCTTCATACGATCAACAATGATCTCTAAATGTAGCTCCCCCATACCTGCTAATACAGTCTGGTTGGTTTCAGGATCAGTACTGACACGAAGAGATGGATCTTCTGCAACAAGCCTGCCAATTGCGATAGACATTTTTTCCTGGTCGGCTGTTGTTTTAGGCTCAACAGCTACTTGAATTACTGGCTCAGGAAACTCCATTCTTTCTAAAATCACGTTGCAATCCTGCTCGCACAAAGTATCGCCTGTAGTAGTATTTTTCAGACCAGCAAGGGCGATGATATCGCCAGCATAAGCCTCTTTTATATCTTCACGGTTATTAGCGTGCATCAAAAGCATTCTGCCAATTCTTTCCTTGTTATTTTTCACAGTATTCATTACCACAACACCACTTTTTAAAGTACCAGAGTAAATCCTGATAAAGGTTAGGGAACCGACAAATGGATCATTCATGATTTTAAAGGCAAGAGCTATAAATTTACCGTCATCATCTGATTTCACTTCGATTTCCTTATCAGCGTCTGCATCAATTCCTTTGATTGGCGGAATATCAACTGGACTTGGCAAGAAATCAACTACTGCATCTAATAATGGCTGGACACCCTTGTTCTTAAATCCGCTACCACAAAGCACTGGAACTAATTTACCTGAAACTGTTCCTATTCTTATACATTTTTTAATTTCTTCTGAAGAAAGCTCTTCACCCTCAAGATATTTCTCCATTATTTTATCGTCAAACTCTGCAACTGCTTCTAATAATTTTATACGATACTCATCTGCCTCCCTCTTCATATTCGCAGGAATATCTTTATATTCGTATTTTGCACCAAGCTTATCACCTTCCCAGATTATAGCGCGCATCTTAACAAGATCAATTACTCCGATAAAGTCATCTTGGCTGCCTACAGGTAACTGTAACACAGCAATATTAGCGCCCAGTCTATCTTTGATCATATCTAGGCATCGGTAAAAGTCAGCACCTACTCTATCCATCTTATTGATAAAGCACATACGCGGCACGCCATACTTGTCTGCTTGACGCCATACTGTTTCAGTTTGAGGCTCAACTCCCGCCACCCCGTCAAATACCGCAATAGCGCCATCAAGCACTTTCAACGATCGCTCTACCTCGATAGTAAAGTCAACGTGGCCCGGGGTATCTATTATATTAATCTTTGTCTTTTTAACTTCAGAACTAGCCCACTGCAAAGTTGTAGCAGCTGAAGTGATTGTAATACCTCTCTCCTGTTCCTGCTTCATCCAATCCATAGTAGCAGTTCCATCATGCACCTCGCCTATCTTATGAAGCTTACCTCCATAAAACAAAATTCTTTCTGTAATGGTTGTCTTACCTGCATCAATATGCGCCATTATTCCAATGTTACGACAATCTTTTATATTCTCTAATCTACTCATATGATGTTACCTGTTACCATTTATAATGAGAAAATGCTTTATTGGCTTCTGCCATCTTATGGGTATCATCGCGCTTTTTCACCGCCTCCCCCTTACCGCTGTAGGAATCAATAAACAATGCAGATAATCTAAGTGCCATTGATTTTTCTGCCTTTCTTGCTTTACTCGCTTTAATGATCCACCGTACCGCAAGTGCCATAGCTCTAACAGCACGTACCTCTACAGGAACTTGGTAAGTAGCACCACCTACGCGCCTAGACCTAACTTCAAGAGCAGGAGAGACATTTGCTATAACTTTTTCAAATAATTCTACTGGGTCTACACCTAATTTATTAGCAGCATTTTCTAGTGCATCATACACTATCTTTTCTGCTACTGACTTTTTTCCACCCACCATAACATTGTTAATAAACTTCGCAATCCCTAGATGCCCATATTTTGCATCAGGTAAATGCTGCCTATTTTCTGCTGCTCTTCTGCGCGACATATTTCAACCTCTATTATTGCTTAGGCCTCTTAGAGCCATATTTAGATCTACCCTGTTTACGGTTTTGGACACCTTGTGTATCTAGTGTACCACGTACTGTGTGATACCTAACGCCTGGTAAATCTTTTACACGCCCTCCTCTAATTAATACTACTGAGTGTTCCTGCAGATTATGTTTTTCTCCTGGAATATAAGAGATAACTTCATAACCATTAGTTAATCTTACACTACAAACCTTACGCATAGCCGAGTTAGGTTTTTTTGGAGTCGTTGTGTAAACCCTTAGGCACACTCCTCTCTTCTGTGGACACTGCTGTAGCGCCGGTACTTTGTTTCTCGATAATTTATCTCTTCTAGAATGAGATATCAATTGATTAATAGTTGGCATTCAAGACCCCTAACTCGCTTTAATATTTTATTTTTAAATTAAAACACAAAAACCCATGACAGACTTTCAAGTCATCAGCTGGGCAATAATATGTATAATGCACAAATACGTCAAGCCCTTTCTTCTCTTATCATATATTAAATAAATTAAAATTGTTAATTTATTGACAGTATCATCGCTTAATTAAATTCATTAAATAAGTAAATACAATAAAACCACTCAAGCCCGAGCCTACTCACCAGTACTCCATGAGCCCAGATAATAAACTCAGTTAAGCAATGACAGCTATAATTTCTAATTATGAAAACTTATAAATAATAAAGCTTTAAGTATCGAAACCAATAAAGTTTTTATTCAGGTATTTTTCTAAATCTTTTATACTTAAATTCTTAGATTTAACACTCTATTAATAATTCAAAAATATAAACAGTTTATATACTCTTCATTTTCAATCAAAATGTGTTAATGCCAAGCAAGCGATTTCACCAAATTCAATATGTTATATCGTACCTTTGGATCTTTTATACTTTTAAATGCTTTTACCAATTCAACTATTTCAGCATTTATATCTTCTTTATTAAAGTCAAAATCGACTTCCCCTAGAGAATAACTAGTATTCTCTGCAAAAGGGTGGAAAACATCATCTAAACCCTGAAAAAAGTACCTAATATCAGTTTTCAAATACTTAGCAAAATCATGCAATTTACTACAGCTTATCCTATTTAAGCCTTTTTCATATTTTTGCACCTGCTGAAAAGTTAAGCCAACAGCCTTAGCAAGCTCATCTTGACTCACTCCATTTTCCCTCCTTTTCTCTCTCAGCTTTGCTCCAACATGTAAATCTACATAATGAGCGCCTGTATCTTTTTCAATTTTTTTGTCTCGTAACTTTGACTCAACATTTAAATCTATAAAACGAGCTCCCGAATCTTTTTCTTTTTCAGACATAATAAACTTCAACCTTCCCAATAAGTTACCTGTATATTAATACAGAAATCATATGCAAAATCTAGTCAGTATTACATTTTTTTAATAGAATTTTAATATTTCCTTACCTTTAATAAAAAAGTAACTGATGCAATGGCCATAATTAGCCCTATAAGGGCTAGCACTACCACTTTCAACTTATACTCAGTATAAATTGAAAATGCATGAATTACTCTCAGATTAAAGTCTTTAACTACAGCGGTATTCAGCTCACAAATCGAAAGAATACGCCCGTAACAATCTATGACTGCAGAAATACCAGTATTAGCAACCCTAACTAGAGGAAGCCCATATTCTATAGCTCTTATCCTTGACATAGTAAAGTGCTGATATGGCCCTATACTATCACCAAACCATAAATCATTAGTAATATTTAAAATAAATAATGCATTTTTAACTAACTCTCTATTATATAACGAATCAAACGCAATTTCAAAGCAAATCAATGGCATAACCTTACCAACTTCATCAACTTGTAGTAGGTTCAAAGCGCCACCCTTTGAAAAGTCTGAAACCCCACTAGCCACCTTTTCTAAAATAGGCAAAAATTTTTTAACTGGCATATACTCTCCAAACGGCACGAGAATTTTTTTGTCATAATAGTCAACCATATGACCAGTCTTAGAAATAGATACCATTGAATTAAAAAGGTAACTTTCCTTAAGGTTGTCTATGTACCTATCCGCACCAAAGATCAACGCAGAATCTGACTTTACGACTCTACCTAGAACTTCGAACAGTCCTCGATTATTATTAATCAAAAAAGGATAAGCAGATTCTGGCCATATAGTCAAATCCCGATCTTGATATCCGTTTTCATTAGACATCTCAATAAGCCTTAGCAAAAATTCCAGCTTTCTCTCTTCATCTCCAAAATGAAACTGCTGAAAATTTGGTTGAATAAGCCTTAATTTTACAATTTGGTCGTTAACAGCTAAGCTCTGTTGTTCAGTAAGTCTACGATAGCCATAAAGAAAACATATACCTATACAGCAATATGTAATTAAAATAGGTGATAATTTCTTAGTATAGGGAATAACAGCAGCAAGCGCGATGAGAAATCCCATTCCTCTAACACCTACAATAGAAGCAATTTGTGAAAAATACTCAAAAGGTGCTCCAGCGTACCCTAATAGGTTCCAGGGAAAATCAAATATGGCATGACTACGAATTAATTCTGTCACACTCCAGCCACTCGCAAAAATCAAACAAATTAGTACCCTATCTCCATTCTTATTTATGAAATATGATATAAAAATAGTAAACAGACCAATAAAAAAAGATATCAGAGTAGGTATTAAAACTACACTAAAAGGAATTAGCCAAGCAAACTTCTCCGGTTCAAACAATAAAGAATAAGAAATCCAATATAGACTGGTAAGAAAGTGCCCCATACCATAAGCAAAGCCTATGAAAAATCTCTTTAGTACTCTGTCTATGGAACTAAATTCGATTAAATATAAAAAAGATAAGAAAGAAAATGGAACCGCATATGCAAAATTAAAGGGAGCAAATGCTAAAGTAAGCAATACCCCACTAAAGGTGGCGTACATAATTCTAAATGAATAACAAGCTCTTATGTTACAACAAAAAAAATTAACTACTTTTTTAAGGCTGGACCGCATTACTGATTTTGGAATTGTCTTTGTTCTTTTTATCATTAATCATAAAAAGGATCTCTTCTTTATGATCATGATCTCTTGAACGTTTAAATAAAGTATCAATAGGAATTAACTTTATACCATTTTTTGACAATTTACTCAACCACTCAAATACATGATCGGTATAATTTGTATCTGAATATATTAATATAATAGCCCAGCCCCCCTGGGTTTAGCAATAGACTCTGCATACTGAAAATTCTTTTTTAGCTCCTTTAAATCTACATCATATGAAACAGAGATATCGATTTTTTCTGCTATAACTCTGGGTAAGCCCACAGGCTCTTTACATAAGAATCTATCTGCTTAATAACTTTTTCATCATGATAAAGAAACAAAAACTTACTTCTTCCAATTGATTTAAAATTCAACTCATTTAAGAAAGTCTTCAAATCATTTTCTGACTCAGTAAATACTTCATCATGGTTAGTATAAACGCCTTTAATTTTGCTGGACTTAGCTAATACAGCGTCAGTATGAGATATATTCCATTTATCATCAAAGCTATCAAGCAAACAGTAAGGGCCTAAATTAACAAATGGATAATTAGCAGGCTGCATAGGAATGAATATGTAATATCCGTCTCATACCATCTCCTATCAGCCTTATCAATTAGTCCAGAAACTTCATCAGCATATGGAGAAAAGCCTAAAACTACCTCTTTTTGTAAATTATAAACCCATTCATCACTTTTTCTATTTAATCCAACAAGGTTGGCAATAACTACACTAATCGCTGGTTCGATATTATTTTTTTCCTGCATTGTATTGATAGCCTCTCCCTCGTAATCGTTTGATGCTTCATTAGTAGAGGGTACTGTTGTTGTAGGTAATATACTAATTGGAGATTTGTCTTCTGCCTTTTCCTTTGTATCGTTAAAAAACGAAAAAACTCCCGCAACTATAAAAACTATAATAAAGCACTAGAAAATATAAATATGAAGCTTATCATAATCTTCATGATTTAAGTGTCTATCAACTTTCTTTAAGTCCAAATTTTCCATTGCGGTTCTAAATAATATCCTTCTTATTACAATAACTAATACTAGAAATAGATCAAATGCTATTATCACTTCAAAGAGAATTATTTTTCACACAAATAAGCGATAAAATTTTTTACTGACTGTATTTCATAATTATCATCAGCAATAATTCTATTGTTATGAAATATAGTAACATGAGGTATAGTGCCAGGGTACTTTATTCCACTATTAAAAAGAGCTAAGCCTATTTTTTTCCTTTCAGCCTCGTTAAAGTAATAAAACTTATCTTCGTATCCTTTATAAGTGGCAAGTAGTCTCTTCAAATTATTAACATTCTCATCTAAGGACAGCATAATAACCTCTACCTTTTTACCAGCTTTATATTTAGCCCCCAGCTCTAAAACTTCAGGGATAGCGCTTTTACAGGCCTTACACCACGAAGTGAAAATAAATAATAAAGTGATTGGCGGCTTATTTGACATAATATCATTAAACTTCTCAACATTTAAATCCTGTAATTGGACTGCGGTGGTCTCTTTTGAACCTGCTGTAATAAGTACAGTAATAAAAAGCAAAGTTATATAATCATTTAATTTTCTTAGCATTGTTATTCTCGACAACAGTTTTCTTATATAAAGACATAGATTTCACAACATCCGCAGCTCTTAGAAGTTGAAAATCATTAGATTCTTCAGAATCAAATAACGAAGAAAGTATTGGCTCATTGTTATTATCAGAGTTAATTAGTACACTGGAAGTATTCTGCTTCTTAGAAATATGGCCAATTAACGAAGATTCTGATACTGCAATTCCCTTTTTATCCAATAGTTTAATAGTTGCTTCTGGAACTACTATATCTGGAACTACGCCATGAGCCTGTATCGATGTACCCGAGGGAGTATAATAAAGTGAAGTAGTAATCTTAACAGCAGCACCGTTGAATAACGGTATAACTTTTTGCACTGACCCTTTACCAAACGATTTTACTCCTACCACTAAAGCTCTCTTATTATCTTGCAAAGCTCCAGCAACAATCTCAGCCGCAGAAGCAGAACCAGAGTTAATTATTATCGCAATTGGGAGACCTTTTGTTATATCTTCTCCATTAGCTTTCAGAACTTGATTATACTCTGAATTTCTAGAACCAACTGTTACTATATCTCCTCCAACTAAAAATAGGTCTGCAACCTCTTTAGCTTGGGCAAGTATACCGCCGGGGTTAGATCTAAGGTCAAGAACTAACCCTAATAAATTAGGATTATTTTTAATCATAGTAAGCCAGTCTTTTTTAACAGTACTCGAAGCTTTATCATTAAACATAGAAATTTTAATGTAGCCAACAGTCCCAGCAGCTATTGTTTTACTTCTTACCGGAGTTATTTTTATAATTTCTCTTTCTAAATTCACGTCAATAACTCCAGCCGAATCCCGATAAATTTTTAAAGAAATTTTAGTGCCTGGCTCTCCTCTCAATTTTTCGCTAGCTTCACCTAAATTCATTCCCTTAACTAATTTACCATCAATCATAGTTATGTAATCTCCAGCCCTTATCCCAGCTTTATATGCCGGAGAATCTTCATAGGGTGAAATAACTTTTATGATCCCATTTTCCATAGTCAGCTCCATACCCAAGCCTCCAAATTCTCCCTTAGTAGAGCTTTTCATTTCTTGATAAGATTTAGGGCTTAGATATGCAGAATGAGGATCCAATAATGATAACAAACCTTGGGCTGCATATTCAAAAATCTTAGCATCGCTTAAGTATTCAACATATTCTAATTTCACAATATTAAAGACGGCGTTGAATAGCTTAAAGCCCATATTTTCTGAATTAGAAGAGGTTATATTACTTGCCAATGCTCCACTGATACAAAAAAACAAAATAAAACTTAAAAATTTAAGCAAGTTCATCAATTTATTCAAATATCTCATATTTCTCTTCAAAGTTTTTTAATAATTTATGACTACCATCACATATAGCTCTTTTTTTGCTATATTTACAACCACAGAACCCTATAATTCTACTCTCTTCTGTTTTATATTCAATAGGTAAAAACTCTGTAATTTATGAGAACCATCACAAAATTGGTTGACTATTACTTAAACCACAAGAGCAGCAATAATAACTTTTCCCTCCTTCAAGTTCAATTTTTATTGAATGTAAAGTTGCAATTTTGGTAATTTTATTTGACATAAAAAATTTTTGCTCAATGCTTAACCTAATTAAAATACAATTACAATAAAAATTTTATGCCTAATATTCTAAAAATATATTGCGATGGTGCATGCTCAGGTAATCCTGGGAAAGGTGGCTGGGGAGCAATTTTAGTTTGGAAAGAAACTACTAAAGAAATATCTGGTTTTGAAGAGAATACGACGAATAATCGTATGGAATTAACTGCTGCAATTGAAGCGTTAAAAGCTATCAAAAAAAATGTTAAAGTAGAAGTTTATACTGATAGCAAATACTTATGCAACGGAATAACTAATTGGATCCAAAAATGGAAGCAAAACAATTGGTGTAGCAAAAATAAGTTAATAAAAAACTTAGACCTTTGGCAAGAGCTTGAATTATTATCAAGCAATCTTAATGTATCATGGCACTGGATTAGAGGGCATAATGGTGATGTGCACAATGAAAAAGCTGATAAGCTTGCAACAACAGTAATAAAATATGGAAAATAAAATAATTTCAATCAAAGGAATGATAAAAAAGTCACCGTTCATATCTTACATATTGTAGAGAAAGAAATAGAGATAATAAAAAAAATACATCTTAGCTTTGCTATAATTGAAGAGATATTTATCAAGATATTCAATATTCTAAAATAGATATTAAATTATTAGAACCAGAAAGAGCAGTACTTTTAGATGCAATTGAAAAGCTTGAAGAATATTTAAAGTTAGAGAATCAATATAAGGATCAATTAATCTATCTAACGAAATATAAAAAAGTTATAAAAGCCCACAAATAATTTAATGCATGCACCACTTTAGTAAAAAAATCATTAGTGATTATAAAATCAAACAGCTTTACGAATTAATATCAGATATTAATCAATACCCCAAATTCATCCCTTGGTGCGATAACTTAAAAATATTAAAACAAGAAAAGAATTCTATAGAAGCTGAAGTAGTGATAAAAGCCCTTGGAATACATGAAAAATATATCTCCAACATTACTCTATTTCCAATAAGGAAAGGAAAGGCTGCAGTTTTAATCACCTCTAATTCAAGCCCATTTAAACAAATGGAAAGCCAGTGGTTATTAACTAAAGTTAACAATCACAAGACAGAAGTACACTTCTTAATTACTTTTGCATTAAAATCCAAGATATTAGAGTTAGTTATTAGCCAAATGTTACCACTAGCCTGCAAAAAAATCATCAACGCCTTTCAAGCCCAGGCTCATGAGCTTTTCAACAAAAACTTCGGTTAAATGAACTTTCTAATAAAAATTTCAAGATATACTTCAATAGCTTACTAAGTTATGCTTTTTTAAATCTTAGTATTGCTTGATATAATCTTCGAGTATTATTATATTAAATTCACAATAGCAGCAATTGGCTCAATGATATACCTAAGATATTTACAAAGAAAGGAAAGTATGCCTTCAAATCCTAATATACAACGAGATTTTGAAGAGGCAATGGGTTTAAATAAATCAAAAAATGCTATGTATAAAATTGAAGTCCCTAAAAATAAGAAATATGAAGACTATAACCCCTTAGAAAAATTTATATATAATTTCTCTAAAAGCAAAAGAAAAGAGTGGTAAATGGAGAAGTTAGTTAACACGTTTGTAAACCGCAGAAGAGCAACTAATTTTATTCCTATTCATTGTGATGTTTTGGGTTTTAGCATACACTCAAATACCTAAAGAAAGCAATCCCGATGTAAAAATACCGATGATACATGTTTTAATGTAATACGCAGGTATTTCTTCAGAAAAATGGGCAAAGGTTGCTACTGCAACCTATGGAAAATACCTTAAGATCAGTTGTTAGTATCACGAAGATGACATTCTACGCCCAAGAAGGTAGTGCTAATATAATACTTGAATTCAATGCAGGGTTTGATAGTGATAAAGCTTTAAGAAATGTAAGAGATAAGGTTGTGGCACTACTTATTAAATTGCCGAAAGATGCTGATACTCCGACTGTGCATGAAATAAACCCAAGTTTAGAGCCAGTATTAACGTGATAGTTACAGGCAATGTCGACGCAAGGCAAGGAGTTTGGTGACATTAGTAAGAGACTTAAAAGATAAGATAGAGGGAGCAGAAGGCGTTTTAGAAGTCAATATAAGGGAGAAAAAAAGATGCAATCAAAGTTATAATTGAGCCGGCAATACTTGAAAGATATTGAATTGCGATTAATTTAATTGCACAGATCATTGCTTCTAATAATGCCTTGGTGCCTGCTGGAACTTTAAAAACAGAAGGAAGGAGAGTACAATAAAAATACAAAAACAGCCTGGTTAAAGACATATTTCTCTCCTTTCCGATTAAAGCGAGCAAGAGCGGAGTATTAAGGCTTGGAGATATTGCAAAACAGTGAAAAAACCTTTAAAGATGCACAAACTATTGCAAGAGTAAACGGTAAATCAGCAGTGATATTGGAGCGAATATCATTAATACAGTGGCTGCAATCAAGGAAATGATTAAAGAGAATTCAAAATTCTTGCCCGTATCTGTTGAAATTATGTATTCCCAAGATCAATCTGATCAAATCAATGAAATGATTGCAGATTTAGAAAACAGCATTGTTCTAGCTGGAATTTTGGTTATAATAGTCATAGTTTTATCAGTCGGAGTACGTTCTGCCCTATTAATAGCTTTGTCACTCCTGCTTCATTCTTAGTTGGAATTTTATTATTATCCTATATGGGCCTTACCCTCAAATATAGTTGTATTGTTTAGCCTTATTATTAACCGTTGGAATGATAGTTGATGATGCAATAGTCGTAAGTAAATACGCAGATAGAAAAATGGTTGATGGCCATAAACCACAAATGGTTTTTCTAGAAGCAGCAACTAGAATGTTTTAGCCTATAGTAACCTCAACACTTGTAAAAATTGTTGTATTTATGCCTCTCCTATTTTGGTCAGTAGTTATTGGTCAGTTCATGAAATTTATGCCAATTACAGTAATCGCTATTTTAAGCAATTCTTTAATATTCGCTCTCTGCTTTCAGCCAGCCCTTGGCCCAATTTATGGCATGCTAAAACTGAAGATGAGGAAGCAGTTAAAGCAATGCGCGCAACTGAAGAAGGCGATCTTGCTAACTTAAGAGGTTTAAGAGCCAAAATACGTTAACAATTGTCTTGTAAAAACCAAAACTCTTTATCTTGAGCATATGTGGTTTTCTAGTAAGCTTGTATATTTTCTTTTTTATCGCAGGAACCGGAGTGGAATTTTTCCCGCAAGTAGAACCCAGTTCAGCAACAATTTCAATAGGATCGCCTGGTAACCTTTCACTCTCGCAAAAAGACAAGTCACTCCAAGAAATTGAAGCCAAAATTCTTGATCTAAAGAAAGATATAAAAGTCTTCTATGCTAAAAGCAGTCAAGTTGATGACAAGGGAATGTTTCATGAAGATATCGCTATAGTTCAACTCGAGCTTGAAGATTGGCAAAATAGAAGAAAAGCAGTAGAAATTTTTGCTGATATAACTGAAAGATTAAAGCATATCAAGGGAATAATCTTTCAGGCACTGGAAGAAAGAAAAGGCCCTCCTTCTCAAAAACCCATCGAAATAAATTTCTCTTCGTATAGCTACGATTTGCTTCCCCCGTTCGTTGAACGTTTTAGAAACGCTATGACTGAAATGGGTGGATTCAAGGATTGTTGAAGATTCAAGACCAATTCCTGCTATTGAATGGGGTTTAAATTTGATCGCGAGCTTGCGACAAAGTATCGAGTCGATGTTGGAATGGTTGGTAATATGGTGAAGTTGATTACCAGTGGACTAAAGCTATTCAACTTACCGCGCGGACAACTCTAACGACGAAGTAGATATATTACTACGTTATCCAGCAACCAAAAGATTAATTTCAGAGCTAGATAATTTAATTATTGTCACAACTGATGGCAAGAAAGTCTCTATTAGTCAATTTGTCAAACAGATATTACTATTACAGTAAAACCAGATGTCAAGCCAGGAGTACTTGCAGATACTAAAGTAAAAGAGATTAAGAAGTGGCTTGAACAAAATCTTGAGGAGGGTATTAATGTAGCTTATGGCAGAGATTATAAAGATCAACAAGAAACTAGCTCTTTTTTAGTTAAAGCTTTCTTTTTGGCTTTAGTTATAATGTTCATGATTATGTTAATCAAGTTTAACGGTTTCTACCATACGACCATAGTTATGAGTGCAGTATTCCTATCAACAGTCGGTGTTTTTATAGGTCTCACTCTTTCTTGGTAAATAGCATCCTATTTGTACTAAGAAATTTGAAAAGGAACAAAAGTAATAGACTATATTTAATCAACTTATATAATAAACCTAGTACTATAATTTAATAATTAGCGTATGGCTCGAGTTTATAATTTTTTAAAATCCTTTACTCTATTTGAGATTATCCAAGGAATGCTTTTAACTTTGCGTTATATGTTTAAACGCAAAGTAACTATTAACTATCCTTATGAAAAGGGTTTTCTCAGCAACAGGTTTAGAGGCGAGCACGCTCTAAGGCGCTATTCAAGCGGCGAAGAAAGGTGCATAGCTTGTAAACTATGTGAAGCAGTATGTCCTGCGCAGGCTATCACCATTACGGCAGAAAATAGAGAAGACAATAGTAGACGGACTACTAAATATGATATTGATATGACAAAATGTATCTATTGCGGTTTATGCCAAGAAGCGTGCCCGGTTGATGCTATTGTGGAAGGACCTAACTTTGAATTTGCCACTGAAACTAGAGTTGAGCTTTTTTACAATAAGGATAAATTACTAGATAACGGAGATAGATGGGAAAAAGCTATATCTTATAATATTGTTAAAGAAATGAAATACAGGTAGCAAATTCATGGTGCGTATAAATTCTAAGATAAAAGAAATTATTTCTTATTATGACAGTGATAATCCTGGCGTTAGAAGTAATCTGGTCAAAATACTAAATCATGGTAAGCTTGCTGGGACTGGTCATCTAGTAATTTTACCAGTAGATCAAGGATTTGAGCATGGTCCTGCTAAAAGTTTTTCTATGAATAAACGTGCTTATGATCCTGAATATCATATAAGCCTTGCTTTAGAAGCTGGTTTAAGCGCCTATGCTGCACCTCTTGGTATGCTTGAGGTCACCGCGGCTAAATACGCTGGTGAAATTCCACTTATATTAAAAATTAACAGCTCTAATTCTTTATCCGCTAATTCTTCTGACTATGATCAAGCAATCACTGCTTCAGTCGAAGATGCCTTAAGGTTAGGATGTTCCGCAATTGGCTTTACGATTTATCCAGGATCTGATAGAGCAAATTATATGATAGAAGAAATTCAAAAAATTTCTCTTGAAGCAAAACGAAATGGTCTTGCCATTGTTATTTGGTCCTATCCAAGAGGAAGGGGCATCTCCAAAAAAGGAGAGACAGCTGTTGATGTGATTGCCTATGCTACACATATTGCTGCTTTAATAGGGGCTCATATCATTAAAGTAAAATTGCCTTCTAGTGACATAGAGTTAAGCGAAAACAAAGGGGTTTATGAGAAAAACAGTATCAAAGTCAAATTATTAGCTGAAAGGGTACATCATATAATGAGCTCTGCTTTTGCAGGTAAAAGAATGGTACTTTTTTCAGGCGGGGCATCTAAGAACAATGAAGAAGTTTTTGAGGAAATTAAAGCAATTAAAAATGGTGGTGGGACTGGTTCTATAATAGGCAGAAATACCTTTCAACGGCCTAAAGAAGAAGCTTTAAAGATGTTAGCAAAAATTATCGATATTTATTCTGCTGATTTTCGCAAAAGCTTAATACCAAAAGAATAGTATCATCTCTAACATGATACACTCTAACCACTTTATGCAGTATGCAATTAATGAAGCTAGAAAAGCTTTTGACGCTGCCGAAGTGCCTGTTGGCGCGGTCATAGTGTGCGGCGAACAAATTATTGCTAAAATACATAATCTATCTATAAATAATATAGATATAACTGCACATGCTGAAATCCTAGCGTTACGCAAAGCCAGTCATAAATTACAAACGAGATATTTAACTGAATGTGATCTATATGTGACTTTAGAGCCCTGCGCGATGTGTGCTTATGCTATATCTTTAGCGCGTATAAGACGATTATATTTCGGCGCTTATGATCCTAAAACCGGTGGAGTGGACCATGGTCCTTGTATATTTGCTCATAGCAGCACCCATCATAAGCCGGAATACTATGGCGGCATTGAAGAGAGAAGGTGTAGCAAGCTATTAAAAGATTTTTTTATAAATAAGCGTTAATAAAGGAATATATCCCTGCTGTAGGTCTTTACAATTTAATTTAACTACACGTTACACAGCCTTTCTACTTTTGCATTTAAATTACAATGCTTTAGCTATGAGAATATGTACAGCCTAAGCTAAAGATACAGTGAGAGTACTGTACCAAATTTAGCAACCGAATTGCTTCCAAAGGAGAAGGGGTAGCCCTTTGGTCCATATAATGGATGTGAAAATCGAGAATAAGGAGTTCATAAAGCAAAACCCTCTACCTAAACTTAGATAGCTCGTTCTAAACCCCTCACAATAGATAATCGGCACATCCGAGAGGAGCGAAATGCGAAATCAAGAGCCTATTCTTTAACCCGGAGAGGGTTAAATAGGCTTATTCCAGTTGTGTACGAAATTGGCACGCCCTAAGAGGGTTTTAGGACGGGCTCGTAGGCAAAAGGGTCGCTAATTACTCTCAAAGCAGTGAGAGATAAGTGCTATAACTTTGTCTCTCTTCGCTCTATAGATACCACTTAATTTAATTAACACTTTAGGGGTACTAGAACACAGCAAAATAGCTTTGTCTCAAAAGCTACAGCTTTAACCATGATTCGTAAAAGCAGCTCTCCCTCTTTTTTCTAGACTAGAATTGTATATAAAAGAATTGCAGAATTTTTCTATTGCTTATTATGTATCGACATCCACTTCTTCTATAATGAACTTTTGCGCAAAAGTTTACCAAAATTAGATCTCCCACAATAAACGAAGTACGACAGGCCTTTTGTTTGGAGATTGTGTATATATCAGTAAAAAACTGATAGGAACACTGGAGGTATTGAGCTTATCAC
>JALDTH010000022.1 GCA_030073355.1 Candidatus Midichloria sp.
GATAAGGGATTAAAATTTGCGATTCGTGAAGGCGGCAGAACTGTCGGCGCTGGCGTTGTTGCAGAAATTATTGAATAGGTTAAAGCGATGCAGCAAGAAATAAAATTAAAATTAAGAGCGTTTGATCATAGAGTACTCGATCAAGCTGTTATTAATATAATTCAAACAGTAAAAAGGATTGGTGCTAAGGTAAAGGGAGCCATTCCTTTACCAAGGAAAATTAGTCGATATATTGTTAACAGGTCTCCTCATATTGATAAAGAGTCTAGGGAGCAGTTTGAAATTAGGAAGCATTCCAGATTGTTAATTTTTGAAGCATCACCACAAACCATTGATGCTTTAATGAAATTGGATTTAGCTTCTGGGGTAGATGTTGAGATCAAATTAGTGGGCGGTACAGAATGATAAAGCGTTGTGGTGCTATTGTAAAAAAACTTGGCATGAGTCAGTTATTTATCAAAGATGGTAGATCATTGCCTATTACTATACTAGGATTCCAAAATAACGTTGTTTTAGATTCTAAAAATAAGGATAAGCACGGTTATGATGCTGTGGTTGTGGGTTATGGTAAAGCTAAATCAAATAAAATTACCAAGCCTATGAAAGGCATACTGGCCAAAGCTGGGGTTGAAAGCGTTAGAGGAGTAAAAGAATTTAGAGTATCCAGCGACTGCTTGATTAAGCCAGGTAAAGTTTTATCTATCAACCATTTTGTCAAAGGGCAATATATTGATGTGACTGCTGACAGTATAGGGAAAGGCTTTGCTGGTGCTATGAAAAGGCATAATTTTGCTGGCTTAGAGGCTTCTCACGGTGTGTCAGTAAGTCATAGGTCGCACGGCTCGACAGGTAATAGAACTGATCCTGGCAAAGTATTTAAAGGAAAAAAAATGGCTGGTCATCTGGGCGATGAACAAGTGACTGTGCAAAATTTAAAGATAGTGGATATAGATGAAAATTTAGGCGTAATAGCTGTTCTTGGTGCTGTGCCTGGTGCAGTTGGATCTGAAGTTATTGTGCGTGATGCTGTGAAAAAAGGTTTATCACCTGTAGTTCAGCTACCTGCCGTTTATGCTGCTTGATTTGATTAGAATAGGTTAATATGAAGGTAGATTTATTAGATTTGGAAAATCAAAAAAAAGGTGAAATTGAACTTAATTCATTGATATTTGGACAAATTGTTCGAGTTGATATTATGCATAAGGTGGTAGTTTGGCAAACGGCAAAAAGACGTTCAGGTACCCATAGCTCTAAAGAAGTAGCAGCGGTAGAAGGTTCTACGCGGAAGATATATAAACAAAAAGGTACAGGTAGAGCTAGGCACGGCAGCATAAGAGCGCCACAGTTTCGAGGAGGAGCTGTTATATTTGGCCCACATCCTAGGCCTCATGAATTTTCTCTTAATAAAAAAGTAAGAAAGCTAGGTTTAATCTCAGCTTTATCATTGAAAAAACAAGAAAATTCAATTATAGTGCTCGATGAATTAAAAGCGCAAGACTATAAAGCTGCTTTAATGCTTAAGAAACTTAAAGGGCTAAACGCAACCACCGCTTTATTAGTAGATGGCAGTGTTAACAGCGCCGTTTTAGGCTCGATTTCTAATCTTCCATATGTTGATGCTCTCCCTGTGGCTGGTTTGAATGTATTAGATATTTTAAAGCATGATAAGCTTATTTTAACTGTCGATGCTTTAAAGAAAATAGAAGAGAGGCTATTATGAGAATTGATCAGTTATATGATGTTTTAATAAGTCCAATTTTTTCAGAAAAGGCTACTATTGGTGCTGAATCTAGAAAATATATTTTTAAAATTTTAGAACAATCTAATAAAGCTAAAATTTCTATGGCGGTTGAAAAAATGTTTAATGTAAAAGTGGAAAAAGTAAATATTATAAAAGTTCCTGCTAAAAAAAGAGTATTTAAGCAAATTAAAGGCGTGAAGTCTGGATTTAAAAAGGCAGTAGTCACTTTACAGACTGGATATAGTTTAGATTTTATGGCTTCATAACTAAGGTGAGAATTATGGCATTAAAAAATTACAATCCTATAACAGCAGCTACCCGTCAACTAATATTGGTAGATAGGTCTGGCCTATGGAAGGGTAAGCCTGAGAGGTTGTTAGTTAAAGGTATGTCTTCTAGCGGAGGACGTAATAATTTAGGTAGAATAACTGCTTGGAAAAAAGGTGGCGGGGTTAAGGTAAAATATCGCGTGATTGATTTTTTAAGAAAGAAAATCGACATTGAAGCGACTGTTGAACGCTTAGAATACGATCCTAATAGAACAGCTTTTATAGCTTTAATTAAGTATACAGATGGCACTTTATCCTATATTATTGCTCCACAGGATTTAAAAGTTGGAGATAAAATAATATCTGCAGAAAGTGCTGATATTAAGGTCGGAAATACTATTCCTCTTAAAAATATTCCAATGGGTACAGTTGTGCATAACGTAGAGATGAAGCCTGGCAAAGGCGGTCAGATAGCCAGATCAGCTGGAGCATTTGTGCAGTTAGTTGGTAAAGGTGCTGATTATGCATTAATCAGATTGCGTTCAGGGAAAACCAGAAAAGTTTTAGCTAATTGTAGGGCAACCATTGGTACTGTTTCTAATCCAGATAATCAAAATATTAAATTTGGGAAAGCTGGAAGAAAACGCTGGTTAGGAATTAGACCCACAGTTAGAGGTGTTGCGATGAACCCAGTTGACCACCCGCATGGTGGCGGTGAAGGTAAAACTTCAGGCGGCAGACATCCTGTAACACCATGGGGTAAGCCAACTAAAGGTAAGAAAACAAGAAACAATAAGCGTACTAATAGGTATATAATTAATTCAGGCATAAAAGGTAATTAATATGGGTAAGAGATCTGTTTGGAAAGGGCCTTTTGTAGATTCTCATTTGTTAAAAAAGGCAACAGAAGTTATGCAACAGGGGAAACATACAGTAATAAAGATATGGTCTAGGAGATCTACTATATTGCCTATTTTTGTTGGTTTGAATTTTGCTGTATATAATGGAAAAAAATTTATTCCTGTTCCAGTTACTGAAAGGATGATTGGAAAAAAATTTGGTGAATTTGCGCCAACAAGAACTTTCACTGGGCATGGAGCTAATAGAAAAGCAACTAGGGCATAAAGGAATTATGAAGAAAGATATAATTGAGTTAAAAAAAGAGGCGAGTGCCAAAGCTACTGCAGTAAAAGCTAGCGTACAAAAGCTTAAATTGGTTGCCGATATTATTCGCGAAATGAATGTGGCTGAAGCATTGTTACAGTTACAATTTTGTAAAAGAAAAGTAGCTCAGGATATTAAGGCTGTGCTACATTCTGCAATAGCAAATGCAGAAAATAATGATGGTATGGATATTGATAAACTTTATGTTTCCACTATCCATCTTGGTAAATCTTTTGCTTTAAAAAGATTTCATCCAAGAGGTAGAGGACGCGCTGCCTCTATTAAAAAGCCATTTAGTAATATTACCATTTGTGTTAGTGAGAGAGGATAAGAGCAAATTATGGGTCAGAAGGTAAATCCGATAAGCTTACGGTTAGGTATAGATGGGTTAAACAATTGGAGTTCTATCTGGTATGCTAATAAAGATTATGCTGATAAACTGCACCAGGATCTTAGAATTAGAAAGTGCGTGCAAGATTCCTTGTCAAGTGCCGGGATCAGCAAAATAAAAATAGAACGCTTAGCAAAAAAAGTTAAAGTTACAATTAATGCGGCAAGACCTGGCATCATTATTGGTAGCAAAGGTAAAGATATCAATAAAGTTAAACAAGCTATTGAAGCAATTACACGCACCAAAGATGGTGTCACAGAAAGTGAAGTAATTGTCAATGTAGTAGAAGTTAAGAAGCCTGATCTGGATGCAATTATCGTAGCTCAAAATTTAGCGCAGCAGTTAGAGAAAAGAATAGCTTTCAGAAAAGCAGCAAAGCGTTTAATACAAAATGCGATGCGGATGGGAGCTGAAGGCATCAAGATTAAGATCAGCGGTAGGATTGGTGGCGTAGAAATTGCTCGTGACCAAAAGTATAATGAAGGAAGAGTCCCTTTACATACTTTGAGAATGATGATAGACTACGGCACTGCTGAAGCTCATACTACTTATGGCCGTATTGGCGTTAAAGTTTGGGTATGTAAAGGGCAGAAAAGCTCTATTAATATAGAATAATTGCTTTTGAGTATAAGAAATGTTGAGTCCTAAAAAAACAAAATTTCGTAAAGCCTTTAAAGGTAGGATACGTGGTAATGCAAAGGGCAGTTTTGAACTTAACTTTGGGGTTTTTGGCTTGAAAGCTTTAGAGCCTGAGAGGATTACTGCAAGACAAATAGAGGCAGCAAGAAAGGCTATAAATAGGTATTTAAGGCGTGTTGGGAAATTGTGGATTAGAATTTTTCCTGATGTACCGGTAAGTAGAAAACCTGCAGAGGTAAGGATGGGTAGCGGTAAAGGTTCGCCAGAATTTTGGGTTTCTCGCGTAAAGCCAGGCAGAATTCTTTTCGAATTAGATGGGGTGACCGAGGATCAGGCGCGTGGTGCATTTGAACGTGCTGATGCAAAGCTTGGAATAAAAACTAAATTTGTAAAAAGATTAGAGGAAGAATAAGTCATGAAGGCTAAAGATTTAAGAGCTGTGTCAGAAAAGGAATTGGTTGGTCAGTTAGTTTCTTTTAAAAAGGAAAGCATGAATTTGCGTTTTAGAAAAACTTCTGCGGAGCTAACTGATAATTCAAAAATTAGAGCAGTAAGAAGAAATATAGCGAGAATTAACACTATTATTGTTGAGAAAAGAAGTGCTGCAAGGCACTCTTCATAATTAAAAGAGAGTAGAAGTATTTATGCCAAAACGAATTTTAAAAGGTGTTGTTGTAGGAGCGTCAGCTAGTAAAACTATTTCAGTATTAGTCGAGCGCGATGTAATACACCCAATTTATCATAAACCGGTGCGTCGTAGTAAAAAATACGCGGCTCACGATGAGCATAATAAATATAAGATAGGGGATATAGTAGAGATAATCGAATCTACGCCTATATCAAAAACTAAAAAATGGATTGTTGCTGCATAAAAAACATTAAGGGGATTGTATGATACAAATGGGAACAAGATGTGAGGTTGCTGATAACAGTGGAGCTCAAGTTGCTAAGTGCATAAAGATATTAGGCGGCGCTGGTAAGATGATAGGCAGCATAGGAGACGTTGTAGTCGTTTCTATAGGAGATGTGATTCCTAAGGCTAAAGTTAAGAAAGGAGAAGTTTATAAAGCTGTTGTTGTAAGGACTGCTAAAGAAGCTAAACGCAATGATGGCAGCGTAGTGAAGTTCGATAAGAATGCGGTTGTATTATTAAATAAACAAGGTGAGACAGTTGGTACAAGGGTATTTGGGCCAATCCCTAGAGAATTAAGAGCAAAAAATTTTATGAAAATAATATCATTAGCGCCAGAGGTACTATAAATATATGACATCAAAGAAGTTTAGGCGTGATGATGAGGTATTTGTCATCGCAGGTAAAGATAAAGGTAAGAAAGGGAAGATAACTAAGGTCATACCTGATAAGGGCAGAGCAATCGTTTCGGGTATTAATATTGCTAAAAGGCATGTGAAACCTAATAAGAAATTGCTAAATGGTGGTATTATTCCAAAGGAAATGCCAATAGATATTTCGAATTTATCTCATATCGACCCAAAATCTGGCATATCAACCAGAGTAGGCTTTAAATTTTTGGAAAATGGAAGAAAAGTTCGGTATGCAAAAAAATCTGGTGAATTAATAGATAAAATATAGAGGAAAGAAATAATTAATATGTCTAAAGCTCGTTTAGAAAAGCATTATTTATCAGTTATATTGCCGTCCTTACAGAAAAAATTTGGCTATAAAAACGTAATGCAAGTACCTCGTATTGAGAAAGTTGTGATTAACATTGGCATTAAGGATGCTGCTAGTGATAGTAAAGTTATGGATCAGATAGTAGCTGAATTGATGCTAATTTCTGGACAGAAGCCTGTAGTAACTAAAGCCGCTAAATCTATTGCAGCTTTTAAACTCCGTAAAGGTATGCCGATTGGTTGTAAAGTTACCTTGAGAAAGAAAATGATGTATGAATTCTTGGATAGGCTAATCAATATAGCTCTTCCTCGGGGTAAAGATTTTAGGGGCTTGAGTTCAAAGCAATTTGATGGTAATGGCAACTTTGCTTTTGGTTTGAAAGAACATATTGTGTTCCCTGAAATTGATTATGATAAAATTACTACTATTAGGGGCATGGGTATTGTTGTAGTCACCAACGCTAAAAACAATGAAGAATCAAAAGCTTTACTAGAAGGCTTTAATGTCCCTTTTATACCTTAATTAATTTTAACGAGACAAGATGGCAAAAACTAGTATAGTACAAAGAAATAAAAAAAGAATAAGAATGGCAGATAATAATCGAGCTAAGAGGCAAGAATTAAAAAATGTGATATATAATAAAAATCTTTCATTAGAAGAAAGGTTCCAGGCACAGCTTAAATTAGCTAAGATACCGAGAAATAGTTCAAAAACTAGAGTCCGCAATATGTGTGAAATCACAGGCCGTACTAAGGGGTTCTATAGGGATTTCAAAGTTTCTCGGATCTGTTTAAGAGAGTTGGCATCTAAGGGCTTGTTGCCTGGTGTTAAAAAGGCTAGTTGGTAATTAAGTGGTATTAAATGTCTAAATCGGATTTATTAGCTGATGTATTAACAAGAATCAGAAATGGACAAAAGGCTAATCATGCTTTTGTTATTGCTCATTCGTCCAAACTTGTAAGAAATGTTTTATCAGTAATGCTAGAAGAAGGCTATATTGAAAGTTTTGAAGAATTTACTGAGCGTGCAGGAATTAATATGTTAAAAATCGATTTAAAATATTATCGAGGCAAACCAGTTATAGAAGAACTTCAGAAAGTATCTAACCCTGGGCGTAGGGTTTATTCAGCGATTAGTGATTTAGACAAAATGTACGGAGGCTTAGGAGTAGTTATAGTTTCAACTTCTAAAGGGGTTATGTCTGACGCTGCAGCCAGAAGAATGAGTATAGGCGGCGAAGTTCTTTGTAAGGTATTTTAATTTATGGTAAATTATGTCTAGAATAGGTAAGCTCCCAATTACAGTTGATTCGTCAGTGCAGGTGATGTTAAAAGATAACTACCTTAAAGTACAAGGTAAAAACGGCGCATTAGAAAAGGTTTTTGCTAAAGAAGTTAATTTATCGTTTGCGGATGGTAAAATTACTGTGCAGCTAATCGATAAAAACAATATGCGCGCAAGGGCTATGTGGGGTCTATCGCGTACGTTAATTGCCAATATGGTAAAAGGTGTGCACGAAGGTTGGACTGAACGATTAGAGATGACAGGGATTGGTTATAAGGCTACTGTATCTAATGGTATACTTATTTTGTCATTAGGTTATAGTCATGATATCATGTATGCCTTCCCAAAAGGCATAGAAATTAAATGTGAGAAACCAACATCTATATCTATATCTGGAGCGGATAAGCAATTAGTAGGGCAGGTTGCTGCAGAAATTCGTCAATTAAGAAAACCGGAGCCTTATAAAGGTAAAGGTATAAGATATGCAACTGAAACTATAAGAAGAAAAGAAAACAAGAAGAAGTAGTAAGGTTATAAAAATGTCTAAGAATAACAGAGAATTAGCTTTAACTAGAGCAAAAAGAGTACGGTATCAATTAAAGCTTAAAGCTGCTGGTAAAATGCGTTTAAGTGTTTTTAGGTCTTCACATAATATATATGCACAAGTTATTGACGACAAAAAAGGGGTAACAGTGGTAGCTGCTTCCACTCTTGAAAAAGATTTTACTAATAATAAAAAATGCCGACGCAATATTGAAACAGCAAGAAAAGTTGGTACATTAATTGCTAAGAGGTTATTAGCAAAAAATATTCAAGAAGTAGTTTTTGATAGAGGTCCGTATTTATATCATGGTAGAATCAAGGCTCTTGCTGATGCTGCTCGGGAGGGTGGTTTAAAATTTTAATTTGAAATGGTATTTTCATGCAACAAAAAAGTAAAGTAGAAAATTCTGATGTTAAAGTAATGGTTGCTAAGGTTAGCAGGTGCGCTAAAGCGGTCAAGGGAGGTAGAAAATTTACCTTTTCTGTACTATCAATTGCTGGAGATGGTAAGGGGAAAGTTGGTATAGGCTTGGGGAAAGCTGGTGAAGTTGCTGATGCAAGAGATAAAGCTGAGCAGAATGCCAAGAAAAATATGATCAGAATTCCGTTGCGTGATAATAGGACGTTGCATCATGACATGGAGATGAAATTTTGTTCAGGAAAAGTTAAAATGAGAGCTGCTCCTGCGGGTACTGGAATAATTGCCGGAGGTGCTATTCGTGTTTTATGTGAAGTTCTTGGCATTAAAGATATTGTAGTTAAGTCAGTTGCTTCAACAAATCCGCATAATATGGTGAAGGCAGCTGTCCATGGGTTGAAAAATATAAAATCTCTTAGGTATATTGCTGAAAAACGTGGTAAAAAAGTAGGAGACACAGTTGGTGCACGTTAGGCACAAGCTACTAGATCTTAACTATATTAATTCATTGGTTTTATATTATGGCTGAGAAGAAAGTTGTAAAAGCGGAAGGTACGAAGAAGACTGTACAAAAAAAGGTAGATAAGCCGGCTGAAAAAGCTCCTACTAAAACTAGTCCTAAAAAGACAACTGTACCTAAAGAAGTGGCGCCTAAAGAAGCTGAGCTTAAAACAGAAGTAAAAAAGAATGTGGCTCCTAAGACTGAAAAAGTTGTAGAAAAAAAGACACCAAGTGAATTAGGAGGCAGGGTTAAGATCCAGCAAATTGCAGGTAGCGCGGGGCTTAATAAGTCTCAAATAACAACTTTAAAGGGCTTAAATCTTAACAAAACTGGCAAGACTGCTGAATTTGAAGATACTTCTGCGGTCAGGGGAATGATAGAAAAGGTAAAGCACCTGTTGCGCATTTTTAAATAACTTGATAGAGAAGAAGGTATGTTAAATTTGTTGAGAGACAATCCTGGAGCTAGAAAGAAGAGTAAAGCTTTAGGTAGAGGAATTGGATCTGGGAAAGGTAAAACTTCTGCAAGAGGAGGAAAAGGACAAACCGCAAGGACCGGCGTTGCTCTTAATGGGTTTGAAGGTGGACAAACGCCTTTACACAGAAGATTACCAAAACGCGGTTTCAAAAGCATCAATAAGACTATCTTTGAAGTAATTAACCTACAAGATATAGAAAATATTATTGCAGATAAAAAAATTACCTCTAATGAAATTAATGAGGAAACATTGAAGGATTTGGGATTTTTAAGTAGTCATAATAAAAAAATTAAACTATTAGGAAAAGGAATTTTAAATTCTAAAGTTTCCATAAGGGTTCATGCTGTTTCTACTGCTGCTAGAACTGCTATCGAGTCCTTAGGTGGAAAAGTAGAAATTATATAATTCGTACCGCAGTACGAGCAAGCTTTACAAAGTATTTTTTAATTTGGGTTATTGTCAGATGTCTTTAGTTATGACTAAACGTTCTTTCGAAGTGTTTGCTAAAAAGCCTTCTTCCGATGAATTAACGGCTAAAATATTCTTTATAATATTTGCCCTTTTTCTCTATAGGTTAGGAACATATATTCCGCTTCCAGGAGTGAACACACTAGCTATGAGTCAAATAGCTAGCCAGCAATCAGGTGGGATACTTGGTATGTTCAATATGTTTACGGGTGGAGCACTGGGCAGGATGTCGATTTTTGCCTTAAATATTATGCCATATATTACTGCTTCAATTATCATGCAACTTATGACAGTTATCTCTAGCGATATAAGTGCTTTAAAGAAGGATGGAGAAGCTGGACGCAAAAAAATCAATCAGTACACTAAGTATTTAACTGTTGTATTAGCATTATCACAAGGGTACGGTATAGCAGTTGGCATAGAATCCATGAATTCCGCAACCCTAGAAGTTGTTTTAAATCCAGGTTTGAATTTTAGAATTATTGCTGCACTTAGCTTGTTAGGAGGTACAATGTTTGTTGTTTTCCTAGGGGATCAGATCACAGCAAGAAATTTAGGTAACGGTAGCTCTTTAATTATTTTTACTGGAATTGTCGCTGGTCTCCCTTCTGCTTTAGCTTCACTATTTGAAATGGGACGGACGGGTGCGCTTTCAACATTTTTCATTTTAGCAGTAATTATGATGGCCTTAGGTTTAATATTTGGCATCATTTTTATTGAGAGAGCGCAAAGAAAAATTACTGTGCAGTATCCAAAACGCCAAGTAGGCAATAAAGTTTATGCAGGAGATTCGACTCATTTACCCTTGAAGCTGAATACTTCTGGAGTCATACCTCCTATTTTTGCTAGCTCAATTTTGCTTTTTCCGATGACAATAGTAAATTTCATGAGCGCTAGTGAGCCTGGAGCATGGAAGCAATTTATAGCTATGAACTTAGCTCATGGTAAACCACTTTATATAGTGCTATATGTTGTAATGATATTTTTCTTTGGTTTTTTCTATACTTCAGTTGTATTTAATCCTGATGAAGCTGCAGAAAATTTACGCAAAAATGGTGCAATCGTGCTCGGCAGAAGACCAGGTAAACATACTGCAGAATATCTTGATTATGTTTTGACCAGGTTAACGGTTATTGGTAGTATATATTTATCTATTGTTTGTATTATTCCTGAAATACTCATGACAAGCTACGCAGTTCCTTTTTATCTTGGCGGCACCAGCCTCTTAATAGTAGTAAATGTTATTATGGATCTATTTACTAGAATCCAAACATATTTCCTCACTACTCAGTATCATCATTTACTGAGAAAGAATAAGATTGGTATACATTAATGCGGTTGGTTTTATTGGGAGCGCCTGGTGTTGGTAAAGGGACGCAAGGAATGAGGCTTGCAGAGTTTTATAGCATACCAAAATTATCAACAGGTGAAATACTTAGAAATGAGGTTAATTCGAAGACTGAGTTAGGTCTGCATATCGCTGAAATACTTAAAAAGGGCATGCTGGTTTCGGATAATATTGTAGAAAAAATAGTATCTGAAAAACTTTCGAATAGCTATGGAAATGGTTTTATACTTGATGGCTTTCCAAGAACGTTGCATCAGGCGGTTTACTTATCAAAAATTCTGCAAGAATTGCCAGTAGATGACACATTTGTCATTAATATAGAAATGGACTTTGAGAAACTAATCTCGAGACTTTCAAATAGAATAACCTGTGCAGATTGCGGATATACTTTCAACGGCGATATTACTGATGTTAAGTTGATAACTTGCCCTAAGTGTTGTAGCAAAAATTGTTATCAGCGTGATGACGACAAAAAAGAATCAATAATCAAGCGCTTAGTCGTATATAATGAATTAACAAAACCAATGATTGATTATTACCGTAATCAAAGCTATTGGATTAAGATTGATGGAGACCACACAATTGATTTTGTGTTTAATAGTATAATTGCTTCTATTAAGCAGAAAATTGTTGTGTAGATACGAATATGGAGGTAATACCCCATATTCAAAATTTATTTTTGAGTAAAGCGCTTTTGACTAAATCTTAAGTACAGAAAATAGCTAATGTTTATTGACTTATTGAGAATTTTAGTTAGAATCTAACTCCGCTTTATCAAGTTTTGTATGTTAAATTTTTAAGATAGAGGTTTTGGTGGCCCGTATAGCTGGCGTTAATATTCCTACAAATAAAAAAGTTGGTGTTGCTCTTACATATATATATGGTATAGGTGACTTAAGTGCTTCTAAAATTTGCCAGCAGGCATCTATTGATGGCAATAAAAGAGTCCATGAATTAACTGATGATGAAATAATCAAGTTAAGAGAAGTTATTGATTCTAATTATAAAGTAGAAGGTGACCTGCGTAGGGAAATCTCTACAAATATAAAGAATTTAATAGATATTAAATGTTATCGTGGAACAAGGCATATTAGAAGATTGCCTGTAAGGGGGCAGCGTACGCATACTAACGCTCGGACTAGAAAGGGCAAAGCTGTTGCTATTGCTGGCAAGAAGAAAGTAGCTAAGTAGAGATTAGTGGGAGCATGAATAAGATTGTTGGTAAAAAAAATACTTTAGCGGCAAAAAAGAAAAAACAAATAATAGCTGGGGTTGCTCATATTAATGCCAGTTTTAACAATACAATAGTTAGTATTAGCGATACGCAAGGAGATATAATCGCTTGGTCATCTTCGGGCAGTAATTCCTTCAAGGGATCAAAAAAAGCTACCCCTCACGCTGCGCAAGTAACCGCAGAGAAAGCTATAAAAAAGGCTATGGAGTGGGGTTTAAAGACTGTTTTTATTAAAATTCGTGGGCCTGGAGTCGGACGAGATGCAGCTATTAGAGCAATTGCTAATTTAGTAATTGTAACTGCTATAAAAGATATTACGCCTGTACCACATAATGGTTGTAGGCCTCGTAAACAAAGGCGTATGTAATTAACTATGAATGTAAATATTGAAGGTTTTGTGACCGTGATAGAAAAAACAAATAAAGCTGTTGCTGCGAATTGGGCTTCTTTGTTAAAGCCTGCAGAATATTTTTTGTCAAATGTAACTGGGAATGAGAGTGTATTTAGGATTGAGCCATTAGAAAGAGGATTTGGGGTTACTCTTGGTAACGCACTACGCAGAATTATGTTATCCTCATTACAAGGGGCGGCAATCGTAGCCGTAAAAATTCAAGGAGTGAGCCATGAATTCACCAGCATCCCTGGGGTGAAAGAAGACGTAACAGATATTATATTAAATATTAAAAATATTGTTTTCAACAACGCAACTTGTGACCGGAGGAATCTTAGGTTAGTCGCTCAGGGACCTTGCGTGGTGACAGCTGGAATGATAGAGGAAACAGCTGATTTACAGGTTGTAAATAAAGATTTAGTGATTTGCACTCTTGATAAAAATTCTAATCTTAACATGGAACTCACAGTTGCAACTGGTAAGGGGTATATTCCTGCTAATGCTCATATATTTGAAGAATTGCCTATAGGAACTATTCCTGTCGATTCAATATTTTCTCCAGTGAGAAGAGTGACCTACAAGGTAGAGAATAGTAGGGTCGGGGCAGAAACAGAGTTTGATCGGTTATTTTTGATAATCGAGACAAATGGGGCAATCCCTGCTGATATGGCGCTTGGGTTAGCTGCTAAAATTATGCAGGATCAACTTCAAGTATTTATTAATTTTCAGGATATTGATAATATCAAAGAACCGGAAGAAGAGAAGCTACCCTTTGATGTTAATTTACTGCGTAAAATTGATGATCTCGAGTTATCTGTCCGTTCACAAAATTGTTTGAAAAACGAAAATATAGTATATATTGGGGATTTAGTTACTAAGACCGAGTCAAAAATGTTACAGACTCCAAATTTTGGTAAGAAATCTCTGAACGAGTTGAAAGAAGTTCTTGCTGTAATGAACTTAAAATTTGGCATGGAAGTGCCTAATGGTTGGCCGCCAAAAAATCTACAAGAACTAATTCAAAAATATGAGAATAAATTGTAAATTGAGGATATAAGGCTATGAATCACGGTATTAGCGGTAGAAAGTTTGGTAGATATAGTGGACATAGAAAATCTTTATTAGTTAATCTTGCCAAAGAACTTATAGAGCACGAACAAATTATAACAACAGTTTATAAAGCAAAAGATATTAGGCCTGTTGTTGAAAAATTAGTTACCTTGGCTAAAAGAGGTGATTTACATTCAAGAAGAAGAGCATTATCTTTCTTTTATAACGATGAAGTTATAGTTTCTAAGTTATTCGATAAACTCGCACCAAGATACAACCAACGTAATGGTGGATACTTAAGGATAATCAAAGCTGGTTTTAGAAAAGGCGATTGTGCTCCTATTGCTGTTATAGAGTTTGTTGATAGAGATATAACTGCAAAAAAAGGTAGAGTCGTTCCTAATCAAGTTCAAAGCAATATAGCCGAATAAAGCATTTTAATTTGAACATAAAAGCACGGTGGTATAGCTAATCTTATACCTTAGCTAAGTTTATTTTGACTTCCTAGACTATATGGTTTCTAACTTACAGTTCGTGAAAGATTAAGCTTAGGGCTTATACAGCAACAGACTTCTTTGGAACCTAGATTTTTATTTAAAAGAGAGGTAGTATAAGGGGATAGGGAAAGTGTATGAAACACGAACAGCTCAGATAATTAGTAAGGGTATCATAGGCTTACTGGAGCTAAGAAGACAACATTTTATGGAATAGTTAATATTTATTAGAGAATACAGAACATGTTTTCAGATTAGCCAGAATTATGGAGTAAGCGAGAGTACAGCATATGGTATAGTTAAGTAGATAGAAGATACATTATCTAACAACAGATGATAAAAAGGGAAAGCAAGAACTTAGTAGTGAAGGGGGTAGCAAACGAGACTGTTATTGGTATGCTCAAGCGATTCGAAATCTGACAAACACAGAAATAGGCGAAAACGCTCCGCCCTCAGCTTTAATCTTATGACTCTTTATAGTTAAAGTGTCATAAAAAGAGTGCAAAATTCCAGGAATCATATTTTTTGTCTTAAAGTAAGGTAATTGGCAGCCCTTTAGCCAAGGGCAGCCTACAAATCCACTGAACGCGCTATTACTTCTTCGCATGGATAGGCTCTAGAATGCAGGGCTTGCCCTTCCTGTGCTCTGGTGGTCATATATAATTTGAAGGCTTAAAGAACTTGAACGCATTGGCTGCTAAGTAATGGGAAGGGTAGTAAGAGTGGTGGAAATTAATTTTATAAATGCACAAGTAGGTTAAAAGAAGATAAACTTAGAGCATTGCATTAGTATAATCAGGAGCGGGATAGGAAGTGAATAAGAGTTATATTAGACCTTGTTTTATAAGGTGGGGGCCATAAGGCAAACAAATAATACTGGCTCTTGATTGATAAATGAATATAACCTCTAGAAGAATTGAAAAACTTTCAGTAAGATATTATATTAACAGAAGGTTTAGCTGATTTGAGTCAATAAGCAATTAGAGATAAAGTATGCAAAAACGTTAGGTATAGATCTAT
>JALDTH010000023.1 GCA_030073355.1 Candidatus Midichloria sp.
GAACAGTTAAAGAAAGGGGTATTTAGAGATCTGAATAAGGTACTATATGTTTATTTTTGAAAAAGAGCCTTTATAAAGATATTACAGAATTATTTTGTTTTATTGATGACTTTTGCAAGATTACAGAAGATTAAGCAGAGAAGCATTACCCTCAAGCTTGGAGAAGGAAAATTACCCACTGTTATCTAAAGAGTTTGCAGAGATTTATAACGAATTAAAAGTTAGAGTGCCGCTCTAGCAGAATTACACTTAGGTTATGAAATTCCTGACACTCTTGATAATGCCCCGGCTATTCAGGGCGATAAATGATATACAGCTTAAAGAGCTCTTTCTTGATACACTGGAAAAAAGCGAAGATGAATTCTATGCTAAATTCCCTAAGCTTTAAAGATTTATGATAAATTAAGAGTTGAGAAGACTAGGCTAGAGTAATTCGATATAGGACCTCGGTATGCAAAAGTATGCAAAAAATCCTTTACCAACACATGGAAGAAGCCGCACTTCTTTACTAAGTCTATCATAGCTGTGTGCTGTGCTACTTTTGAATTCGGCTTCGGCTTAGTAGGTTTATCGTAATCAGATGCCGCCACTTTTGAGTTTTGTGTCCGCTTATATATTATTCCTCCTATAATTGCAGCTAACTGTACCGCCTCAGCTACTATACCACCGACTAATGCCATATTTGAAGAAGATGATGAAGAAGCTTCTGGTGCAATAGCTGCTGTAGTACGCGGCTTGGGAATAGTTGTAGTACTTGATTGCGTGGTACTAGTTTACTAGTTTCTTCTGTATCAGCAGCTGCTGTTGGAGATAGTTGAACTGGTAAGTGCTTTTGTAGTAGACTTAATTGTTGTTGAAGTAACTGTGGTATTGTATTGGGTGCAAACTGTTCAGCCCAAAGTTTAGCATAAACTACATAGGCTTGCCCTGTACCACTTCTGCTACTTGGAGTAGCAAAAGGTGCACCAATAATTAAGTCGCTCTGCCGTTTCCGTTGACATCCCTTGCTGATGATACTGAATATCCTGAACCTTAATCCCATTAATCACCAACCCAAAAGCAGTTGAGGTTAAAAGAGATGAAAGTTCGAATCATATATACTCTCCTTAATCAAGTCTTAAGCGGCTAACACGACAGTAAAGCTAGCTAAATTTCTTTGGGCTTCTTTAGGCTGTTTTTAGCAACTCCAGAATAAAGATTATTGCTATGTGTCTATATTTATTTAAGAGCTACACATTAATTTGCAATCTTAATGATTGAACACCCAAATCAACTTATTATACCTATTCCATTGATTGAAAGTGCTTTGCTAATTCCTTCGATTTATGCAGGATCCAAGCCTCATTATTCGAACGTTACCCGCAAGTTTTTACCGCACATTTTTTTGCAGTAATGATTTGCAACCGAAAAAGCTACATACCTACATCACTTTCTGAATATCAGGTAAAATCAGCAATTGGAGGATATATGCATAATAATTTCGTTGAAATAGCGATATAGAAGCAATTACTGACATCCTCTAAACTCATCTTCAGACATCGTAAGCTAAGTTGAGGTAAGTTAAATGTATTTATAAAGAGAAGATCGTTGCTTAACGTGGATTCTATTTTTTGGTTTTAGTACTGCTTTGTTTGTATCATTCTTCTATCTGACCTTGTGCTACTAGCATAAGCAACTTTACCACTCTTTTTTGCCTCTATAGCAGCTAGTTTTTTATGTTTAGCAGCTGGATCTATACCTTGGACATTTCTGCCAGTAGTGCATGCCAAATAGACCTTATAGTGCTACCTATCATTCCGCGCACATTAAGGCTAATTGTGGCAAAATTTCTTACCGTATAGCCGGCTTATACAGGTGAGAAGGTTATTGCAAAACCCTGCTGTGAAGAAAGCTATAAAAGACTTGGGATTTGTCTTAAATCTTAAGAAACCGGCAATCATAGGCAGTAAAATAAGAGGATACCAAAAATTACCGGCTACCATCCTAACTCTTCTACTCCTTTTCCCGTAAGAAAGAAAAATATAGCAATGATAGATCTACAAAGTAAACAAATGCAGAATGGTAGAAACTTGAAGGCATTGGGTTAATTGATTAGAGTTTCTACTTTAATAAAAAACCTTTGTATAAAAGCCAATATTGTTTATTAAGATTTAGCGTGAGTGCCTCTTGTGGTAACTGATCAAATACTTTGTGCCAATGTATTACTCCACCTTAGCTCTCCATACCGTATACAATAAAACAGGAGGCAGGGATTGCGAGCATTAAAATTACAAACTGAAATACATCAGCAGTGCAACCGCACGTATTCCTCGAACTGCTAAATATAATGCTAATATTAATGCTCCAATAATGATACTGTAGATACACTAGGTATTTGGAAGAAGTAGTTCACAATGTAACCTTATTGCAGTAGTACCAATATCCACTAACAGAGAGCATTAATGAAGCAACATTAGTCACCCATCTTCCAGCTTCACCATATAATTTTGTCATGATATCACTAATTGACATACAGTCAGAGAACTGATCTATGTAAAACATCTGAAAAACCTATATGGGTAGTAAATAAAGTGGTGATAATAACTAAATTAGAAAAACTTCTGCCGCCTAAAGTGTATATTCTTTAAGAGTGGTTACTAACCTATAACTGTACAGTTCAAAAATCAAGTGTTTTTAGATAGGAGCAAGCCAGTATCTTAAATATGCATTGTGATAAGTAAATTGGTCTCAAGAGATGTAAAAATAATCAGTAAAAGAGATAATTCCTACATCGAACCGGCAAAAGTAAGTAAACAGAATCACATAAATCACGGAAATTAGGGGTTTTATAAAGCGGTTTTAACCAGCTATAGGAAGCTGATTTAGTTGTGAAATAGTTAGGATTTCGAATTAACATGCAACTCTTTTAAATAAATACTGACACATGGTAATAATTCTTTATATTAATCGGTTCTGGGCTTGTCAAAACAGCACAAAAAAATTTAAAAGCGGCAACCTTAGTTCAGCAATAGGTTGGTCACTTAAGATTAGTAGATTAATGTGATTAAGATTCAGGATATTCAGTATCATCAGCAGGGGACGTCAACGGAAACGGCAGAGCTTTGTGGTGCCAAGGGAGTTGATCTAAGTGGCAGAATTGATGCTGGACAAGCATATGTAGTATATGTTAGGCTTTTGGCTGAGAGTTTTGCGCTAAGCATGACCACGACAATACTAGTACTACTACTCAGCCAGCAAATACTACCACTACACCAACTATCACTATACCAGAGACTACTACAACTAGTACAGTTACAACAAGTACAACGAGTACCACTACCGAACAAACTGCAGAGATTTCAATGCTAGCGGAGGCAGTAGTTCATCGCTTCTAATTAATATTGTTGGAGCTGCTATAGGAGCACTAGTCGTAGCAACAGTCGCACAGTTATTGGCTTATAGGTCCTCGCTGCCCGAAACATAAGTCAGATGATATTAAAATGACTGATATTCCTCATACACAAAGCCGGACAAGCCTAACCAATTCTTTTATAATGGATATTTTTTCCTCGGATGATCAAATTTAGCGAAACTGATACCAATATGGTAACTGTAGTAGGTCCTAGGGCTGATTTGTTGAGGTCCAGGACAGAAATGGTATTTACTAAAATCCCCAAATAAACCTCTAGCTGCGTGGAACCCAACACTTTATGAGGTGTAAAACTCTCATGTACCGCTACGAAGAAGTCGCGTTTCCTATGTAGTCCAACACCACTTGGAATCCTCAAGTTTATGAGATGACTGGCAGCCAATGCAGTTTACGCTGAGGCAAGCTATTCTTCCACAAGTGCGGATTGGAATCCTACTCTCTATGCAACGCAGTGCTCTTAATCTTGCTGCCTAACAAAACCTAAGCCAATCTTGGGACGCGGTATGATACTAATTTTGTTGAGTAAGCTGAATGTTTATTGATTTTGATTTCCTATTCAAAATATTTAAATCTCCAAATTAATGCTGTTTTGAAGTAAGGCTTTTTTGTAATGGATATAAGGCTCCGCTCGCAATGTAAAAATTAGGAAGTTATCTAGTAGATAAGAAGTAGCCACCATTCTCCTCTTCTTATCCTAATCTACTTGGTAAAAAGGTATGTAAAAAACATAAAATTATGACCAACAGCAAGTCTGCAGCAATAGAAATTAATTCCCTCTTGAAACCTTAGTAAAATCTGGTTGCGGGGGCTGGATTTGAACCAACGACCTTCAGGTTATGAGCCTGACGAGCTACCAAACTGCTCCACCCCGCGTCAATTAGGGGTGAGGAACTTATATCACTGAAAGAACCTTTTATCAAGCAGTATGATTTAAGTATTTATTATTTTTTTGTCCCTTTCACTGTAACTTAAGGTTATTAATGGTATTATATAAAGCTATATACAAAACGTATTATAGCAGATTTTATTTCGTATATAGTTCTATGAATTATAACGCTAAATCCACAGTTATTCTTCGTTTTACCATCCTTTATATAAGAATCCCCAAAGTTTTGGTAAACTATTCTTGGCTCTGCCCAGGTAAACTTGAGGCCCAACTCCCAATTTCTAGTAAAGAAATGGTCCACTGGCATTTTAATAGTATATGAATACTTTAAACTGTAGTGCTGCCTTCCTATTAATTATGTCTATTAATTCTGCAATTTTTTTAGGCCTACCACTGTGTAGTAATTCAAAACTACATATATCCCACAATTGAGGTTTTTTTAGTAACTCGCTCACTACTCTTTCTACGTGTTCAGCTTCAAAAAACACATTGTCTTCAAAAATGAGTGCATACTCAAAAATTCTTCCCAGGTTTTTAAGCGGCTCAAATAACAACCTATGGTTCCAGGTCTAAATAATGACCAATGAAATTTTTATAAGATTTATAATCCACCACCGAATCGATATACCCTTTAGGCAATTCTTTGCCATCAACCGCGGAAATTCTAATCACAGGAAAACCTATAACTTCTATTAATGGAAAAGAACTTTTTGCAACCTATCTTGAGCTCTATCTAAATTGACTAGGTAAATTCCGATAGAATTTTTTGGTACCTAAGATTAGCCAAATAATTGATTTTCCTTTCTTTTAAAACGAAAGCACCTTCTATAAAGAATAAGGGCACCAAAAGTAACCACGCTGCTAATTTGAGTTTTTTCATTTTATGTATAGAGAAGTGGTGATCCCGACGCGATTCGAACGCGTGACCCACTGATTAAAAGTCAGTTGCTCTACCGGCTGAGCTACGGGATCAAATTTAATTTGGCCTTTATAACAACTTCAAAACAATAACACAAGTTTATTTTAGCTATAAAGGCAAATTTTCTGACTTTTTACCATACATCTCCTTCTAAACACTCTACTCTTTTGTGATTTATGCTTAAGCTGCTGCATAAATCTTCACATATTTTAAATTATATTGTGATCTCTTTAAAATTTAACTACTAAAGTGTAACATCTCCTCTACTATGTCAGCTTTAGCCTACCACATATAAGCCAGAATTAATTTCTGTTTGTTTGCCTTCTCAAATCCGTCAGCAGTCATATTCATTTTACTGCTATATTGTTTCAAACAAATCTTTATGCAATTTGGTGTTGATTTCCATAGCATCCTTTACCGCCCCATTGCAATCTTGCCAGAATCCCATTATATGAGATGAACATGTATGGGCTCTATCTTAAGATGTTACACATTCATTAGATCTCTGAATTTGTTTTTTTGCAAATTCAGTATTTCTGTTTACTGCAGAAGCCAAGCTTTGCATTACTACTTGGTTCATAGCAGCGAAAGCTTCTATTAATTTATTCATCATCTTATTTAAATTATCAAGATTTTCTTGAGAAACAAAATTCTCACAATATTTTTGAGAAAAATTTGCGTAAACATTAATCATAATTTTTTACCAATTCTTAAAAAAAATATATATAATTATACTACAATTTGCTGCAATGCAATATGAAAATTTTTCCTCTCGTAATTTTCACTAAAATAATATACTAAATAATATCTAATGAATATTTATTGAATTTCAAAAATGGCAAAAAACATTTTTTATTATCTATTTTTTATCATGTTTAGTATAGTATTAGCGCTACTGCAATGTAGGATGTTGCCAAGCCAAAACAAATTGAATGGCATTTTGACGGAATAACTGGAACATTTGATAGACAGTCTATTCAAAGAGGCTTTAAAGTCTTTAAATAGGTATGTTCTGCCTGTAATTCGGTAGACAGACTAGCGTTTAGGAATTTTGCTGAAGTAGTGGTTTTCTGAGGCTGAAATCAAATCGCTAGCTGCCGAATGCTCAGTGAATGACGGTCCTAACGATGATGGTGAAATGCTTGAAAGACCTGCAAGACTTTCAGACCAAATCCCAGGTCCTTACGCTAATGAAAAGGCAGCAAGAGCCGCTAATAATGGCGCATATCTTCCTGATTTATCATTGATAATCAAAGCGCGAGGTGATGGAGCAAATTATGTATACTCTCTTTTAACTGGTTTTAGCACTCCCCTAGCAGGCTTTCATTTAGGTGAGAACATGTATTATAACCCTTATTTTGCAGGTGGGGGTAGAGCCGCCAGCTTGCTATGGCTCCTCCTTTAACTAAGAATGGACAAGTTTCTTATTCTGATGGAACAGAGGCCACTATAGAGCAAATGGCTAAAGATGTTGTAGTAAACTTTTTACAATGGGCGGCTGAGCCTGAAATGGAAAAAAGAAAAAATATAGGAATAAGTGTCATGATATTCCTTGCAATATTTACATTTTTATTTTACTTGGCTAAGAAACGTATCTGGAAAAACGTTAAGTAATTTAATGCAAGTCTTGTTAAACACTTTCAGGTTATATTCGCTCATTTTTACTGTCGTAAAAGAAGGGCTGCTTATTGATTTAATCAAATTAAAGCGCATTAAAACTTCAGAAGGAAAAAAAATACTCCTAGACAAAATAAGCAAGAAAATTGTTTCTGTCTTACCAAAACTCGGGCCTGCCTTTATAAAAACTGGCCAGTTCTTAGCTACAAGGCCAGATATAGTAGGGGATATTGTAAGTAGAAATTTAGAGAAACTTCAAGATAGCCTTCCAGCTTGTGATTTTAGTCAAATAAATGTAATTCTTTCTAAATCTATTGCAATCAGTGAATTTAAATATATAGACCCGATTGCAGTAGCGGCAGCTTCTATAGCGCAAGTTCATAAAGCTGAAACCATAAATAATGAGGTAGTTGCAATTAAGGTGCTACAGCCAGGTATAGAGGCAAAATTTAAAAGTAATTTATCTTTACTTAGATTTGTGGGAAGATTAATTCGAAAGATCTTTGACGTAAAAAGGTTAAAAATTGAAGAAGTTATTTCAAGAATAGAAAAAAACTCATTACTTGAAATGGACCTGCGGATAGAAGCCGCATCTGCTGATAAATTAAGAGAAAATTTAATTCATGATGAAAATGTTTATGTTCCTAAAATATTTTGGAAATATACCACTAATAACATTCTTGTGTTAGAGTGGATCGATGGTATACCATTGTACGACCGTGAGCGCCTCTTGTCTGCAGGCTTTAATTTAGAAAGTATTGTTAAAAAATTTGCCATTACCTTTTTCAATCAAGCTTATAGAGACGGGTTCTTCCATGCCGATCTCCATCCTGGCAACGTTTTAGTTAACGCCAATGAAGATATAGTATTTCTAGATTTTGGTATAATGGGGCATCTAGACCATATGAATAAATTATTCATTGCTGAAATTCTCAAAAGTTTCTTGGAGCGCAATTATGATTTAGTTGCTAAATTGTATCTAGAGGCGGGATATTTTCCGAAATCTGAATCCATCAATGTATTTGCACTCAGTTGTCGTAGCATTGGTGAAACAATTTTAAATAAGCCTCCAAGCCAAGTCTCTATATCAGCTCTGTTGAGGCAGATATTTGAAACTGCGAAAAACTTTAATATGGAAATCCAACCTCCTTTGCTTTTGTTACAGAAGACTATGATGACAGTTGAAGGCATTAGTATTTACTTGGACCATCAAACCAATATTTGGTTATTGATTAAACCCTGGATAAAGAAATGGGCTAAATCGAACCTCGGAATTAGAGGGCGCTTGCTTAAAAATACTAACAATGCAGAAAATTTTGTTAAAGATATTGTATATATAATGTCGCTTAGCAAGAAGCACCTACTTAGATTGCAGCAAAAGCACACTAAGTCTTAAAAACTTTGCTGAAAAATTATTTTGACTTTTAAGATTATAAGTGCGATTTTTAATTTAAAATCCCAGTAATACCTGTTGTATCGCAACATAATTTACGTTAAATTTATTAATATAGGCAACTAAAATATTCATTTTATGGCAAAAGATAGTGTCTCCAATCAGGCAAATGTTAAAATAAGTATTCCCTCTACAAATCAAGAAATTGAACTGCCTGTAATACAAGCTTCAGAAGGACCAAGCGTCATAGATATAAGAGAACTATATGCAAAAACTGGCCTTTTCACCTACGACCCAGGCTTTATGTCAACTGCCTCATGTAGGTCAACGATTACTTATATAGATGGAGACAATGGGATATTAAGGCATCGATCTGCAATTAGGTTAATTGCTAAAATTCCAACATTAGCTGCAATAGCATACAAATATTCTATAGGACAGCCTTTTGTTTATCCTGATAACAACTTAAGCTATAGTGAAAATTTCTTACATTGATGTTTGCAGTTCCGGCTGAAAAATATAAAGTTAACCAGATTACAGCAGGTGCTTTAAATAAATTATTTATTTTGCATGCTTGATCATGAACAAAATGCTTCCACTTCTACAGTACGGCTATCTGGCTCTTCTTGGGCTAACCCGTTTGTAGTTGCGCAGGTATTTGCTTCTCTTTGGGGACCTGCACACGGTGGAGCTAATGAAGCGGTAATAAAAATGCTAGAAGAAATAGCACATGCTTCTCGAATACAAATTTATATAAATAAAGCAAAGGATAAGGACGATTCTTTTAGATTAATGGGCTGGCTATAGGGTTTATAAAAATTATGATCCAAGGGCTACGGGTGCTTAAAGCTTCTTGCTATGCACTGGTAAAAGAACTAGGAATTAAGGGATTATCATCTTTTAGATATTGCTCTAAAATTAGAAGAAATCGCCTTAAATGATCCTTATTTTATAGAACGTAAGCTTTATCCAAACGTAGATTTCTATTCTGGTATTATATATAGAATGCTTGGTATTCCAACTCAGATGTTTACAGTGATGTTCGCAGTGGCAAGAGCAACAGGCTGAGAATGGCTCAATGGAAAGAAATGATGGATGATCCGGAACAGAAAATCGGCAGACCAAGATAGTTATATATGGGCCAAACAAAAAGAGAATTGCGCGATACAGATTTTAACAAATAAGTTACTAAAATAGTGAGAACTCACTCTTAGTAATCAAATTATAAACTTAGATAATACCAGTTACAAACTGGCCTTACATTTATATACTAAATCTAGAGGCGCGGCAAGTATTACATTATCTCGCTGCGACACAAGCAGAAATATAAGTAGATGCGCAAGATAAGCTAGCTAATTTTTCAATAAATACTACTAAATTCCTTTAGTTATAAAGATATTTTATTCATCTGCATAAATAGCGTTAATCACTGACCCACTCTTAACTGCAATGGGTAAGAGCAACAAGCGAAGCAATACCTGCAACTTGTTGAATTGAAGAGATAGTGTCAGCAAAAAATTTTACACTTAAAGGTATCATTTGTGCATACACATAAGCCAGTCCTCCAATAACTGCAGTATTAGCAAGTATAGTGCTCTCATCATAACAACTGTTATCACAACTAATTCTGCCTTGTAGCACTACTCTATAAAGCTATGCTTATAGGATTTTGCCTGTCATAATGGCAAATATGGTACTGCCATTAGCCCGCAAACGCTGCATCTGACGCTATATTTAATAAGCAAGTGCTAATCCCATTATTTTCTTCCAAAATTACTGGTTTTAAGGCGTGCCTTGAAGCATAAGCAGTAGAACTTAAAACTGGGCTTGCGAACTTTTACTTAACACAGACATTTCTACAGCTCCAGGGAAAGCTGCAGTAAATAATAACCCACCAATAAAGTGTGCTGTAAATCTATGGAATTTCATTACTGAACTCTTTAGCTTCGGTTGGTCTATCAAGTACTGGTATGATTTCAGTTAAGAGCTTTCTTTGGTTTCAGTTACCTTCATTGTAGCTGCGCCTAACGTAGAAATGCTAGAGCCTACTAGTAACGCGTGTAAAACTGCTTCTGCTCCATGTTCATAAGCCTGCACCCAGTAGACTTAGCTCCATCTTTATCCACAGTTAGGTCTAGCATTAAATCAACTGCCTACTTACCTCCAATACGCTGGGTGGTATTTAATAACTCAACTCCAGCTGCATAGTTTAGTAGGTCATTATCATAAACCACTTCAGCGCGGTAAACTGGAGTGATACCAATATTTGCCCTCTCCATTACCTATTTTGCAGCAATACCAAAAGAAGTATCATCACAAAAGAGCTTTTGATAATCCATGCATGCTGATAAAGCTTTACTGCGTCATTATGCCTATCATAAATTCTGGTATTCTTTAATAATTGCAATATATGCTTCTTTTACTTATTGCGCATTGCGATCACTCTTTGCTAAGAATAGCAATTTCCCTATGCTCAGGGATCTTTTGCATTAGTTCTATTTTCGTTCTCATATAAATAATTTTACTACCATGTCTAGCCAGCTCCTCTCCATGTCTAGATGTCTAGATAACTTACTGTTATGTCTACTAACTATATCTGTCCTCTGAGCTATAAGCTCATCTTCAATTTTACCTGCTCTGCCTTCAACTTATTAAGCTTTGCCAATAACTTGCTAACTGCGGCTGCGGTATCTTGAACAGCCTGCTTTAATACTGTTTCACTGGTACGATCTATTTCTTCCTTTTGCACTATAAAAGCTTTCTTAGGTAATAGACTGTACGGCTCTCCTATTTTCTCGATCCTCTTATCCTTATAGGCAAGCTTGCTGTTTCAAGGCTCTCGACAAGCAGGTAATCACCAAGAGATTGATTGCTATCCAATATACATAGCTCAGCTCCATATTTCTTAACTTTCCACTTACCTCCTTTTAGCTGATAAACTTTACCCCTATACGTCCAATCATTGATATGCTTATCGATATATTTAAAAAGCGTGTAGCAATACCGATCGCGGTATCTGGAATAACACCTTTAGCCTTAGAAAAAATATTTCCTATTTTTATGGTCACTTCCCGCATGCCTTCCTTGCCTACCAATATTCTGCTTAGTTCATGAACTTCACCCTCAAAATACCGCACATGACTGTTATAAAATGCAGCTACCTTACTGCAACCACTACCAAAATAATCATTTGATATAGCAATAGTTTGATGAACAAATGTGCATCTGCAGTTGGGAAGATCTCCATATACATACTATCCAGTGCCTCGTCACTAATATTATTATTACCCATCTAAGCAGGTCTTGCTGGAACTAACTGAATAGTTTTAACTTCTGGAAGCTCTTCATAATTAGCGTCTAAACCCTGCTTATCTTGGCATTAAAATCCTGGGTAGGGTAGAGTTGGCTGCCCTCTTGAGCATGTTGATAAGCCTTCTCTTTCAATACTAGCTGTTTCTCTATGACTTCTCCTTCCAGCTAAGGCTTAATCCAACTCCATGACTATGCAGCCTTATTGCATTCATGTTTACTTCTTCGGAATTTTCTGCTTCAGCCAGTAACACGGAAATACTATTTCCTTCATTATTAGCTGTCACAATATCTTGTTTGCCATCTCCATTTAAGTCCTTTACCGCTCGCTATTCCAATAGGATTAATGGCCAACTTCAAAATTTATAGTGCCATTGAACGTCCCATTGCCGAATCCTAGTAATACTGAAACAGTGTTATTACTGTGCTATTATATCTGTAAAAATTTCCTATCGCTATTTCCCAAGGGTGGTCAGCAACACTAAAAATATTAAAAAACCTCAGTTCGAGATAGAGAAATACCTGATATGCTTTTAAGAAAGCAATGTAACCATTTTCTCAATTTTATAACAAATAAGAAAAATGGTACCCCTAGTAGAAATATTCTGTTTAATTGATGACTTTTGCAAGCATTTTCAACAATTCACATATCAAAGATCCTTAAACGTAATACAGAGCAGATGAGATGGAGGACTCAAGTAACTTGCTGCCTTACCACCCACAAGAAGACACAGCATTTGATAAAATCGCCAGCTGGTTTTATGGTTCTACGCCAACACCTATTTTCAAGATACTACCCTGACTTTGATCTAGGTGATGATTCTGGGGATGGAGGAGTACTTCTGAGCTCAAATAATCAAACCTTGTTTATAGGCTAAGGCTTCCGGATTGTTTGAGGCAGAAAATACTACCGCAGTTTATGTTTCCGCCAAATCAAGTAGCCAAAGTCCTCACCTTTAATTAGGAATTCTTTGCCAGGCTACCAAGTGGTTCCACCAATTTTTTTGCAAGAATGCACTTCCGGTATGGGGCTCACAACTTACTCTTTTGCTTCAAAAAAGTTCAATAAGCCACCTGTAATCCTAATCGATGAATATGATACTCCTATCCAAGAAGCACATTTGCGGATATTATAAAGAGATGATAGAGCTGATGTGCAGTATCTTAGGCAAAGCTCTTAAAGATGACTCTGCTCTAGCTAAAGCAGTACTTACTGGCATTACCAGAGTATCACAAGAAAGCTTATTTTCTGGATTAAATAATGTAAGAGTTTATTCGCTCTTAAACGAGCGGTATTGCCAGTATTTTGGCTTTACTGAAGAAAGAGGTAGTTAAATCAATTAAGAATACTAGACAAGAAGCAGATCTAAACGCAATTAAGGAATGGTATAATTGCTATCAAATAAGTAAATATACTTTATATAACCCTAAGCAGCTTAATGGAATACTTCTGGAATTTAAAGTAGCAGAAGTACCGGAAGATCTAGTAAATAAAGCTCAAGAGGCATTGAATCAGATAAAAGATAAGCAATATATGGAAGCTTTAAGCCAGCATAAAGTTAAATCTGTACTAGCAATCGAGATGGCATTTTATGATAAGAAAATGTAGTTAGTATGCTAAGATCTTAAATCTTATTAATTTTTTTGGATGTATATTATCTGCCCCAGACTGTTGGGTAGGCGCACGCTACAAATTTTTTTAAGTTTTTCAGCGTAATATGGTATACTTTTGGGCAATAATCATTTAAAAAGCGATAGAAAAGCAGCCATTAATGCTATATGAAAAATTTTTATATTACTACTCCAATTTATTATGTTAACGATGTTCCGCATATAGGACATGCATATACCTCAATTGCGGCGGATGTGATTGCAAGATTTAAGAGACTTGATGGTTTCAATGTGCATTTTTTGACAGGGACCGATGAGTATGGGCAAAAAATACAGAAATCTGCAGAGAAAGCGGGTGTGGAAACGCGAAAATTTGTAGATAGTTTTGCAGCTAATTTCCGAAATCTATCGCAGCAGCTTAATCTCTCAAACGATGATTTTATTAGGACTACAGAAGAACGCCATATAAGATTTGTGAAGAAAGTTTGGCAAACTTTATATGATAAGGGTTATGTTTATCTTGCTAAATATAGCGGTTGGTATGCAATCCGTGATGAAGCTTTTTATCAGGAGGCAGAATTAATTGATGGTAAGGCTCCAACTGGAGCGGAGGTTGAGTGGGTTGAAGAAGAAAGCTACTTTTTTAAATTATCAGCTTTTGAAGAAAAATTACTGCATTTTTATAATGACTACCCTAATTTTATAGAACCTGAGAGTCGAAAAAATGAAGTGATCTCATTTATTAAATCAGGTCTGAAAGATCTTTCTATCTCAAGAACGACGTTTCAATGGGGTATTCCGGTTCCGGGTAATGAAAAGCATGTAATGTATGTTTGGCTTGATGCGCTTTTTAATTATTTATCTGCAATTGACTCTGTCCAAACATTTTGGCCATGTGACCTGCATTTAATCGGTAAAGATATTTTGAGATTTCATACGGTATACTGGCCGGCATTTTTGATAGCAGCCGGTTTCGAGTTGCCAAAGAGAGTGTTTGCCCATGGCTGGTGGACTAGCAAAGGCGTGAAGATATCGAAATCCCTAGATAATGTAATCGATCCATTAAAATTGGTGGAAAAATTTGGTTTAGATTACGTTAGATATTTTCTTGTGAGGGCAATCCCATTTGGCAATGATGGAAATTATTCAGAATCTCAATTTATTCAATTAACCAATGCAGAGCTGGCTAATAATATTGGTAATCTTGCACAAAGAGTTATTGCGTTTGTTAATAAAAATTGTGATAGCAAAATTCCAGTTTTTGATGCTTTCAGTCGAGAAGATCAGCAATTACTTATCTTATCTGAACAAGTACATGCTACTATGCAAAAGTTTATCGATACCCAGGAAATTAGTGAAGCCCTTGGAGCAGTTATAGATTTATCTAAGGCTGCAAATTCTTACATTGACTTAAACGCGCCTTGGCAGCTTAAGAAAACCGATCTTACAAGGATGAGCACCGTGCTGTATGTACTCTTGGAGGTAATTAGAAAAATTGCAATACTGCTACAGCCCTTTGTACCAGGCTCAGCAAGCGCCTTATTAAATTTACTTAATATAGAAAAAAGAGATTTTAGTGATTTGAGTATAAGATTACAGCAAAAAGCTCTAATAAAAGAGGCAAAGCCTATATTCTTAAGGCATACTTAAGAGGTATTGGATTGTAATTTGGATAGGCTTGTTTTAAAGCCTATAGTTGCAGAAGAGGCACAGCCCATGAGGAATTTGTACATCCTTTTAACAAAAAGGCTTATTCTTGAACAGGTAGAAGCTTTAGAGGCGAGTGCATTAAACCTCAAGTTTTGGATTAAGTAGAGAATTTAACAGAAGGTTTAGCTGATTTGAGTCAATAAGCAATTAG
>JALDTH010000024.1 GCA_030073355.1 Candidatus Midichloria sp.
AATATACAGGTCTAGTAAATCAGAGAATGTGATCAAAAGCCATAAATTTCATGCCAGCGCATATCACCCTCAAAAAGAGTGCGAAGGTCAGGGATATTATGCTTTAACATAGTGAGCCTTTCGATTCCAGCTCCAAAGGCAAATCCTTGGCATTTCATTGTATCTATAGCAACATTTTTCAAAACCATCTCGTGTACCATCCCGCAACCCATAATCTCAAGCCAGTCATTTCCCTCACCGATTCTAATTTCTTTTTTGGTACTGCGGTTACATTTTATATCTATTTCCGCTGATGGTTCGGTAAAAGGAAAGTAGCTAGATCTCCACCTCATAGGCAACTCCTTCACTCTGAAAAATTCTTTTAAGAATTGTGCAATGCAGCCTTTCAGGTGGCCAAAATTGATTTCTTCTCCTATTACAAGCCCTTCTAATTGATGAAACATAGGAGTATGTGTTGCATCATAATCTGATCTATAAACTCTACCAGAGGAGATGATACGAATAGGAGGCTGGTTTTTCTCCATATATCTAATTTGTACGCCTGAAGTATGAGTTCTTAAAAGTCCTTCAATATTTTGCATATAAAAAGTATCATGCATTTGTCTTGCTGGATGGGACTCATTTATATTTAAAGCAGTAAAATTGTGCCAGTCGTCTTCAATTTCTGGGCCTTCAACATGAGAAAACCCCATGCGGACAAATATGTTTTTTAACTCATTAATAGTATTGGTAATCGGGTGGATTTTTCCACGGGTAAATCCTCGGCCGGGAAGGGTTATATCAATACTTTGAGCATTTAATTTTTGTGCTAGCTCTAACTCTTCAAGCTTTTTTTGTTTTTCGTTCAAGCTTTTTAAGATATACTCTCTGACTATATTTATCTCAAGCCCAAGTTGTTTCTTTTCTTCAGAAGTTGACGTGCCTAATTTTGCCATTTGTTCTGCAAGCAGGCTTTTTTTGCCTAGAAATTTCGCTTTTAGGTTAAATAATTCGGTGAAATTGCTAACGTTTGCAAGTTCTGAAACGAATAGTTCATTAATACTGCTTAACTGGCTCATTTATAAAGTTTTTGTCGTGAAGAAAAATCCTTTCAGATATTATATATACTTGGTTATTTAATTCCACTAAAATCTCTATATCCCACTGGCCCTCTTTACACTTGACCAAGGCATGATAAGTATTACCCTTTTGTTTAATCATCGCAATATGTTGATCAAATTTATTGGTCACCTGGCTCATCAAATTTAAATTAACTTCTTTCTATATTATCTAGCGCCGGATTTAACTCTAAAATAAAACTCCAACCCTCATACTCTTGTCGAATTTTAAGAGCATGATTAAAGGGTAAGATGTAAGAGATCTTGGTATTAACCGGATATCTCTTATAAATACCTTTTCCATGCTCTACAGAACTGACAAAACCACTATAGCTAATTGAAGCTATATATAGCCAACCAGTATGAATTAAAGATAAAACTATAAAAAATATTACAAAGTAGTGTGCAAATCTAGAGCTTAAGCCAAAGAACATGGATTATTTTACAGGAAAAATCAAAATGGTCTTCAGGATATCTTGAAAACGGTTCATCTGCTAATTTAAAGTGCCACCATTCCCATTTATATCCCCTAAAATCCATAGGCTTCCATAGCAATACGTAAGAGTTCTCAGTTTTTCTTCACCTCTTCTCCTCTTCTAGTAAATCAGCAAAATCTGTATTAGCTTTTGGATCCAGAAAATCAAATTCAGTGCCCATATCAAGAAGCTCTTTGCCTAAAGCCAGATCAATTATTGTTTAATCTACAGTACTACCTCTGCTATGGGTGGATTTAGTACTGATGTATCCGTTTAGTAGTTCGTTTTTATTTATGTTTGGGTAAAATCTAGCTTTGATTTCTGGATCTTCATCAGTAGATAAAGCCCATTCTTTAAAATTTTTTACCGCAGTTACAGGCCTATACACGTCAAAGACCTTGAGACCAAATCCATGTTGCTTCAGCGCGGTTTGCACTTTTAATAATGCCTCTGCTGCTTCTTTAGTCAAAAGAATAGTTGCCTTTTCATAGCCTTACACTATATTTCCTGTAAAATTATCTTTAGTTGAGTATTTTACATCTTGAATAATATCAGGTGCGATATCTGCTAAGTAGATAAAGCCGGTAGGTAAATTATTAGAAAAAATGCGGAAATCTTTGGGCATAACGTAATTAAAAAATATTACTACAAGCAGTGCTAGAACACTTCCATAATACAAATACTTCTTTTTTCTCATTTGAGTAAATTTAATGAAATAGAGAAAGGTAAATATAACATATACTAAAAAAATGTAAATATTACATAATAAAGCTGCAGAAATTATAGTAAACACTACTTCATCAGATTTATGAATTTTCAATATATTAGTGAGTATAATTATTCCTAGAAAGATATTTAACAAACAATTTATAGGGTGCCTTAATTTAGTACCCTAAGAGCCACGGCCAGGAACGCAAAAGTTATAGTCAAGGCTAGCCAACCCGTTGGCATTTTCGATAGAATCTATTCTTTTTCCACAGTAATTACATGTGCCAAGGGTGCTTACCCAGCTGAACAGGGAAAGATATTCGTAGAATTTTAAACTTGTGCCGCAATTTGAGCACATAGGGAAGTTATATGTTTTTTCTTTTTTCTTGATCAAATCCAAACAATGAAACCTTCCTTGGCAACCTATAGTAAGCTGTGGTCGCAAAATTACCAATCAGTGTGCCAAACAAAAAAGCTATGGTATAAGATAATAATACGTTTAACAGCTTGCTTTACGTTACTTATATTGTATCTTAAAAGGAGAATACGAAGAAAACTAACTTTTAGTAAATAAAATTTTTAGTAATGCTATATGATTTTTTATCTCTACTTATTTCTAAATATCACATATTTAATGTTGTAAAATATATAACTTTCAGGGGGATAGCCGCAACTTTTACGGCTCTTATTATAAGCTTTTTTATTGGACCAAGAACTATAAAGTTCTTAAAATCTATTCAAAGAGACGGACAGCCAATTAGAGCTGACGGCCCTGAGTCTCATATTGTTAATAAAAAAGGAACTCCTACTATGGGTGGTCTCATGATTATAATCAGTATATTATTTTCGACCTTTCTCTGGGCAGACTTATCAAATTTCTATATCTGGATTTGTTTATTTGTAATGCTAAGTTTTGCCGCTCTCGGGTTTTTAGACGACCACAAGAAACTCAAATATAAAAATTCTAAAGGGATATCTGGTAAGCTCAAATTAAGTTGGCAATTTATTACGGCATTAATTGCCGCTATTATGATAAGCGAACTCGCCCAAAACGAAACTGCTACAATAGTATTTTTTCCTTTCTATAAAAACTTAACTCTGGATTTGGGAATACTGTATTTTTTATTTGCAAGCGTTGTAATTATTGGTTCTTCAAACTCAGTAAACTTGACCGATGGGCTAGATGGTCTGGCTACTCTTCCAGTAATAATTGTTGCGTGTTGCTTTACTTTGATTTCTTATTTGGTGGGGAATTTTATTTTTGCTAATTATTTACAAATAAAGTATGTACAGGGTGTTGGTGAGGTTTCCATATTCTGTGCTGCTATAATTGGGGCAGGTCTCGGCTTCTTGTGGTATAATGCCCCGCCGGCCAAGGTTTTCATGGGAGATGTGGGAAGTCTTTCTCTTGGAGGTGCGATAGGCACAATCAGTGTTATTACCAAGCATGAAATAGTATTGTTTATTACAGGTGGACTTTTTGTTATAGAAGCTTTATCGGTAATAATACAAATATGGTTTTATAAATTAAGAGGCAAACGCGTGTTCAAAATGGCTCCTATTCATCATCATTTTGAAAAAATAGGCTGGAGTGAGCCCACCATAGTCATAAGATTTTGGATACTAGCATTCATTTTTGCTTTAATTGGACTTTCAACATTAAAATTAAGATAAATGATAAAATTTGATAATTACAATGATAAACTAATAGGAATTTTAGGGCTTGCCAAAAGCGGCAAAGCGGCAATTAATTCTTTTATAGAAAGCAAAGCGCAAATTGTAGCTTGGGACGATAACGAGAAAATCTTAGAGCAAGTTAAGGAAGAGTTTAGCAATCAAAGCAAGAACCTGTTATTTGCTTCTCCTGCAGAGGAAAAAATTTGGCGCAGAGCTGATGCCTTTCTAATAAGCCCTGGGATCCCAATGTATTATCTTACACAGCATCCGCTGTATAAGATAGCTCACGGTCAAGGCATTCCTCTTTACTGTGATGTAGAGTTTTTATATCAAAAGGCAAATAAAAATGTAGGTTTTATAGGCATAACTGGAACTAATGGCAAATCGACTACTACTGCGCTGATTAATCATGTGCTTCAGTCGGTAAAGATTAGAACTGAAATCGGAGGTAATATAGGTACTCCGGTTCTAGAACTTGAAGAATTAAATTCGGGTTTTTATGTTTTAGAAGTATCTTCATTTCAATTAGATTTATTAGAAAAAACTAGATTTAATATCGCAGTGTGCCTTACCATTACGCCCGATCATTTAGATAAACATGGAACCTTCAAACGTTATGCTGAAGCGAAACAACAGATATTTAATAATCAAGAGAAAGGAGACTTAGCGATAATTTCTACAGATAGCTATACTAATAACCAGATAATGAGTGAAGTGATTGCTAGAAAAAAAGCTAAAGTTATACCAATATCAAGAACAGAGCAGATCGAAGGCGGAGTGAGCGTTATTTCTGGTATCCTATATGATAATTATAAATCGAAGAAACAGTACAATGTATCTGATATAAGCAGTTTAATGGGTGAACATAATGGAGAAAATATGGCAGCAGCATTTACTGCATGCATTGGAGCAGGCGTAAAACCTGAAGAAATAATTTCTGCTTTTAAAATCTATAAATCTTTACCGCATAGGATGGACTTATTTCATCGTTTTAATGGAATTAACTTTATTAATGATAGTAAAGCGACTAACGCGGACTCAACTTACTGGGCATTAAAAAATTTTGATAATGTCTATTGGATCGCAGGAGGGATATGTAAGGACAGCGGAATAAAATTATTAAAGCCGTTCTTTGAAAAAATTAATCATGCGTATCTAATAGGAGATGCGGCTGAGAGTTTTGCAGCAATTTTGGCAGAAAATAATGTACCGTACACCATTGCAACTACCTTGGTGAATGCGGTTTCGATTATTAAAGCGCAAAATATAGAAAATGGTAATGTTTTATTGTCACCAGCTTGTGCTTCCTTAGATCAGTGGAAAAATTATGAAGAAAGAGGAAATGCCTTTATGAAATTAGTTAAAGAAAAGTGGCCTGGTTAAATATGTCAGAATATTTAGGCCCGATGGTTTTATGTATACTAGATGGATGGGGGTATTCTCGCCAATATGAGCATAATGCAATTGCTCAAGCAAGGCTTCCGTTTTTTACTAACGCGTTAAAAACTAGGCCGGTATCACTTTTAGATGCAAGCGGTACGGCTGTTGGACTGCCCACTGGACAAATGGGTAATTCAGAAGTTGGACATATGACTATAGGTTCGGGCAGGGTGATACTACAGGATTTGGAACGAATTAATGTAGCAATAACAAAAGAAGAATTAGCTTCAAATAAGGCGATAAAAAACACTATAGATTACTTGAGGTTAAACAATAAAGCCTGTCATTTAATCGGATTAGCTTCTGATGGCGGAATACATTCACATATAAAGCATTTCTTAGAATGTGCTAAATTGATACGTAATCAAAATATCAAGGTATTTATACATATTATCACGGATGGCAGAGACACCGCACCGAAGAGTGCAGTGAAGTATATTAACACCTTTGTAGACCAAGACTTTAATATTACAAGCATTAGCGGTAGGTTCTATGCGATGGACCGCGATAAAAGATTTGAGCGTACAGAGGAATATTATAAAGCATTAGTGAGCGCTGAAGCTAAAAAATTCTCTACTCCTTTTGAGGTTATTGAAAATTATCAAAGTGATGAATTTATTGAGCCGCATGTAGCAACTGATTACTACGGCATGAGAGAGAATGATTGTATTTTTATGATTAACTTTAGAGCAGATAGAGCGCGACAGATTATGCTTCCTTTGTTAGATCCTGATTTTCAAAATTTTCGAACCAAGAACCTAAATCTTAAGGGCTTAGGGATGACATCTTATTCTAATAAAATTGATGAATTTATTGATATAGTTTTCCCTAAACAGTCAATAAAAAATACTTTGGGTGAAGTCATTGCTAAAAATAATTTAAAACAATTAAGAATGGCAGAAACTGAGAAATATGCTCATGTTACATATTTTTTTAACGGGGGCCAAGAAGAGTCATATGATCGAGAAGATAGAATTATGATTCCATCACCAAAAGTTCTAACTTATGACATCTGCCCAGAAATGGCAGCATATGAGCTAACCGAACAGTTAATCGAAAGAATTAGACAAAAAGAATATGGCTTTATTTGCGTGAATTTTGCTAATGCTGATATGGTCGGGCACACCGCTAATATGTCAGCTACCATAAAAGCTTGTGAAGTAATAGACGTGTGTCTTGCAAGGATTTCAAAAGTAGTCGAGGAGCAAAATGGTGATATATTTATCACAGCTGATCACGGTAATGCGGAGCAGCTTTTTGATTCTACTACTAACCAACGTCATACTGCGCACACTATAAATAAAGTACCACTAATCTACTTTGGTAATCAAAATATTTGTCTTAAGAGGGGACAATTAAAGGATATAGCACCAACTATACTGAATATCATGAAGGTAGAGGTACCAAGAGAAATGACAGGGATATCTTTATTAGTAAGTGGTAGTTAGTGGAGTAGGTTTGAAATCTATTTATCCTGGAAATAACTAAATTAATAATACATTTAAAAAATACTGTTGCAAATGAGCAACTGTCGTTCTAATATTTGATAGTGCGCAATAACCTTTTGAATTATAATGTATTATGGCTGATATATTGATAGTCGACGATAAGGCTGATATTAGGGAATTAATCTCCGAGGTTTTACAGGAGGAGTTTAAGTACACAGTTGCCTGCGCAAAGGATACGCAAGGTGCTTTAGAGCAACTATCTACTAACCCAAAAGTAGTTATATTAGATATATGGCTTGAGGGCAACCATATGGACGGTGTGGGTTTGTTAAAAATAACAAAACAGCGCTTGCCTAAGACGCAAATAATTATGATAAGTGGACATGGAAATATAGATATTGCGGTTAAAACTATTAAACTAGGTGCATATGATTTTATAGAGAAGCCATTCAAAACGGCTAAATTATTGATTATGGTTAAAAGAGCTATGGAAAAATATTTATTGCTGAATGAAAACAACAGACTTAGGGGTAAGCAAGAAGGATTAGAAATTATAGGACAAAGTAAGCAAATTGTAAAATTGAGGTCTTTAATAGATTCAATAGCTCTGAAATCAAATAGTAGGGTGGTAATCACTGGAGGGCATGGAGCTGGCAAATCTACGGTCGCTCAAGTAATTCATAATAAATCAAGCCGTTATGAGAAGCCTTTTTTATACTGGCATGTAACTAATAAATCACAGGATGTAATTACCAGAGATCTATTCGGCGATGAAACCATGAGCTCGGTTTTCATCAAAGCTGATGGGGGCACCTTGTTTATAAATGACTTTTTGCGTATGTCATTAGAAACACAGTCAGAGTTATTACAAATACTCAAAAATTCTACAGTAGGTAATTATAATTTTGATGTTAGAATCATTGCAGCGACAACTGGCAGCCCAGAACAAGCTTTGAGCGAAGGGTCGTTAAGTGAAGCTTTATATTATAATTTAAATATAGCGCGGATTAATCTCCCATTATTATCACAAAGGAAAGAAGATATAGAGCTACTCTCTAAAGAATTTATTAACCTGGTTGCAGAAGCCTGTGGCAACAGTATACAGGAACTCAGCAAGGATATATTAAAACTATTGAAATTTTATGATTGGCCGGGCAATGTTCGGCAACTTAAAAATGTAATTGAATGGCTGATTATCATTGCAAATAGTCAGCAAAAGCAGGAGATAACTATTGATATGTTGCCAGCTGAAATTTTATCTAATAATGGTTACAGTAGAAATATCGTCAGTAATAATGATTTATTTGACAAACCTATCAAAGAAGCAAGAGACATTTTTGAAAAAAGTTATATTGAAGTACAACTAGAGAAATTTAACGGTAATATATCTAAAACTGCTGATTTTATAAAAATGGATAGAGCCGCACTACATCGAAAAATTAAGTGCTTACAAGAAGAATAGTCTTGCTAACCCCACAGCTCCTCAAGCTTATATAAGGCACGGTATTCAGGCATAAATGCGTTAACTATTATATCTCCAGTGTCGAGCAATATCCAATTTGCTTCTTCTAAACCAGAGGCAGTACTTGGAATATTTATATTCTTCAATCTTTCCATGAGGTTCTCGATTAAAGAAGCTACATGCCTACTTGAACGCCCAGAGGCTATAACTAAGTAGCGCGCAAAATCTATTTTATTAGTAAGGTCGCAGACCTTAATATCCTCAGCTTGATCCTGGTCTAAGCTGTTTAATATCACATCCTTTATATATTCTATATCTTTCATATCAACTATTTTCTCGTGTTCCTTAAAATCTTGATATTGATATACCTTCCTTAGTATTGTTGAAGATAAAGGAGATTTAGGTGTTCTAAAAAAGTACCAATGGCCACTACCTAAATTATTTTTTTTGAAATCCTCTAAATCAATATCTATCATATTATAACATTTACTCGCCTCACTTGCAATAACTCCTTTGGCATACTCTTCTCGATCAAATACTGCTACGAATACTGTATTGAAAATATCTCTCCACCTGTGCCAATTATGGACTTGTAGCATATTATCAGCTCCCATCATCCATACGAATTTTACCTTAGGGTAAGTGTGTTTTAAAATTTTAATAGTCTCAGAAGTATATGTTGTTGGAAATAATTTCTCTACATCGGAAACTATTATCCTCTTTTCTCGCTGCGATATCGATTCAGCATACGAGACTCTTTTTTCTAAAGAGTCTCTCATATTAGATTTAAAAGGGTTCTGCGGTGAAACAAGCCATATCACGTAATCTAAATTTAACAACTCTATTGCTTGCAAAGAGATATGTAAATGTCCACTATGTGCAGGGTTAAAGGAACCACCAAGAAGGCCAACACGGATATCACTATCTCGCATTGGCAAGAGCCTTTCTTGTATATCTTCCATCAATGGGCTTTTGGTGCTAGTTCCCCTTGCACTGGAGAATGAGTTAAAGGAGTATCCACCGGTATAAGCTTACTTTCTAAAGCTATCTTTAAAGCTTCTTCAGCACTTTCTAACGGAATGATATGCAAATTATCTTTAACTTTCTGTGGCATTTCTTCCAAATCTTTGAGGTTTTCTTTAGGAATCATCACAGTTTTCACTCCACCTCTCAAGGCAGAAAGAAGCTTCTCCTTTAGCCCGCCGATACTAAGAACTCTTCCGTTTAGTGTTATTTCTCCAGTTACAGCTATGTCTTTAAGTACAGGTATATTAGTTAGAGCTGAGACAATCGATATACAAATGGCAACTCCAGCTGATGGTCCATCCTTAGGTGTTGCTCCTTCTGGAATATGTACGTGGATGTCTTTTTCTTTAAATATTTCTGGATTGATACCGAAATCTAAGGCTTTTGAACGGATAAAGCTAAATGCAGCCTGTACCGATTCTCTCATTACATCTCCTAGCTTACCAGTAATTTTAATATCGCCCTTACCATGGAATACCACTGCTTCTATTTCAAGAAGGTCTCCACCGAAGTCAGTGTAAGCTAAGCCATTAGTGACTCCGACTCTATTTTCAGCGACAATTTCACCGTAAGTAAACCTAGGCGCTCCAAGAAAATCTTTGAGGTTCTTATTATTAACTACTAAACATTTTTCTTTTTCTAGCAGTATTCTTTTTATACACTTACGCATAATTTTAGCCAGATCTCTGTCAAGCTGTCTTACTCCAGATTCGCGTGTATAATAACGGATAATTGAGAGAATGGCTTCATTTTCTATAGAAACTTCATAATTTTTAACGCCATGAGCTGATGATTGCTTAGGTAATAAATAATCTTGAGCAATACGCGTTTTTTCATCTTCTGTATAGCCAGATAAAGTTATGATCTCCAATCTGTCTAATAATGGCCTTGGCAAATAAGTGCTATTCGCAGTTGCGATAAACATAATCTTTGAAAGGTCATAGTCAACCTCAAGATAGTGATCGTTGAAAGTAACATTTTGTTTTGGATCTAAAATTTCCAAAAGCGCAGAAGCTGGATCTCCTCTATGATCAAAGCTCATCTTGTCAATCTCATCAAGTAATATTACTGGATTGCTACTTTTAGCTTTTTTCATAGCTTGAATTATTTTTCCAGGCATAGCTCCAATGTAAGTCCTTCTATGTCCTTTGATTTCTGCTTCGTCTCTCAATCCTCCCAAAGAGATTTTAACAAAAGTACGTCCAGTAGCCTTAGCAATTGACTCAGCCAGAGAGGTCTTACCGACCCCGGGAGGGCCTACGAAGCAGATAATTGGGCTTTTTAACTCTTGGGTTCTTAAATTAACTGCCAAATATTCCAGGATACGCTCTTTAATCTTTTCAAGACCATAGTGATCTGTGTCTAGAACATCTTGTGCTGTTTTCAAATTTTTTTTCATTGGAGAGTAGGCCTGCCAAGGGAGTTCAGTAAGCCAATCGAGGTAATTCCTGATAACAGCGGCTTCGGATGACATTGAATTCATCATCTTAAGTTTTTTTATCTCAGATTGGCCTTTTTCCTTAGCTTCCTTTGACATATTAGAGTGCTTAATCTTTTTTTCTAATTCGTTAAGCTCTTCTTTTTGATCATCGTCCCCAAGTTCTTTATGAATAGCCTTTAACTGTTCATTTAAATAATAGTCTTTTTGATTTTTTTCGATCTGAGTTTTAACTCTTGCTTTGATTCTACTTTCGGTTTTTAACATTTCGGTTTCCGAGTCTATCAAAAGCAAGGTTTTTTCAAGTCTCTTAGGCAATGAAGTAATGGATAAAAGATCCTGTTTTTTATCCACTGATAAAATCATGTGAGCATTAATCGCATTGCAGAAATCTTCTAATCTTTTAATCTGAGAAATATTATTCAGTATTTCAGGATTAATCTTTTTGTTCATTTTTACGTATTCTTCAAACCGTTCACCAACTGTTCGTTGTAAGGCTAGAACCTCTTTTGCTTCAGCATTATATTCTTCATCTGGCATCAATATAGTGGAAGCAAGTAAAATACCTGAATTATTGCTAAATTTTGTTACCTTTACTCTCTCAAGACCTTGGACAAAAATCTTAATAGTTGGCTCTTGAACTTTTGAAAACTGGAGTATTTTTGAAATTACCCCGATTTTATAGATTTCAGCTAGCTTTGGATTGTCATTTGCTGCATCCCGCTGGGCAACTAAAAGAATTTTACTTTGAGTGCTTGTTGCATATTCAAGAGCTTTAATTGATTTTTCTCTACCGACAAAAAGAGGGACGATCATATCAGGAAACATGACTAAATCTCTTAATGGTAGTACTGGGTATTGAATTTCTTGTAATGGTTCCATTTTTATAGCTTTCCTTATATTACTTTAAGTTATAATATAGGTCTTAAGATGCATTTGACAAGATCTAGGCATTAGTTTTATTTCTTGACAAGTTTTAGTTGTAAGGCAGTTTGTTATTACACACGGTTATTTTAGATGGTTTTGAGTAAGAATGGTGCACTTTTAGTATTTTTAATAATAGCTATAAATTTTATTGCACATTTGAAATTTTTATCAATGTTTAGTTTTCTATCAAGTATACCTCCAGCTTTAATTTGGGTTATAGTTACCATAAAAAGATCCAAAATTGATTTGATAGCAATAATTCTGTGTGGAATAATACAAGATCTGTTTGAAGGAAATTATTCGATGATTACTGCTCTTTTTTATTTATCTTTAATTGGAGTAAGATCCTTTAAACACAATTTTCTGCTTACCGAGGGTAAATTAATTTCTATGTCTTATTATGCTGCTTCTTTTTTTCTGATGCTAATACTGAGAAACTTGTTTCTATCGGTTTTACAAAACCAAAAGTTATATTTAGGCCAATCTATTAAAATATCTTTTATTGTTGTTATTATATACTGTGTTGGGTATATCTTTTTCAGCTATAGAAACAAATGAGAAGCCAGAGAGAAAAGAATAAGATTTTTACTCGCCGTGCCTTTTTGCTTGGTATGGGAAAACTTGCTTTATTTTCTACGCTAGCTTCTAGATTCGGTTATTTACAAATTATTTCTAATTCTAAATACCGCGCTATGGCTGAGAATAATAGCATAAAGATTGTTATTATCCCTCCACTGCGTGGGTTATTACTTGATAGAAATGGGGTGATAATTGCTGATAATCAATTTAATTATAGCCTAGTGTTGCTTAGTCCTTTTAAGCAAGAAGCTGAAAAGATTGTACAGGATTTGAATAAGATATTAGGATATGAAACTGGTATTTCGAGAATTGGTGTTAAAAAGGCGTTGCAGGCTGCTGCTAAAAATAACCAAATCATGATCCAAGATAACTTATCATGGCTTGATATAGCTAAAATAGAGGTTCGTACAGACTTATACGGAGTTGAAATAATAAAAAGCCATAAACGCAGGTATATTTTAAGTGAGATGATTTCACATGTCACTGGATACATCTCGAAACCAAGTATTGAAGAAGCAGAGCGCTCTTCCACACCTCATTATCAAGAATTCTTAATCGGTAAAAATGGTGTTGAAAGAAGCTTAAATAATCTTTTGTTAGGAAGCCCAGGAGCTAGAAAGATAGAGGTAAATGCTGGTGGGAAATTCATGCGAGAACTTATATATAATCCTCCATCGCGTGGTATTACTACCAAACTCTCTATAGATACAAATTTACAGAAAATTGTTGCTAAAAATCTTGCTGCTCTCCATGGTAGTGTAGTTGTAATGAACGCTAATAATGGCGAGATTCTTGCTATGCATTCAACTCCTGCTTATGATCCTAACAAGTTTGTAGGAGGAGTGCAGCTTAACTATTGGAATCAACTCAAACTTAATGAAGGTAAACCCTTAATTAACAAAAGTATATCGAATTACTATCCGCCTGGTTCGATCTTCAAAATAGTTACAGCATTGGCAATCTTAGATGTGGGGATTGATCCTGCAAGAAAAATTCTTTGTACAGGTGAACACCAAGTTGGAAATAGGGTGTTTAGGTGTAATAGAAAAGAGGGACATGGATTGGTTGACTTACACAATGCAATAGCTAAATCGTGCAATATATATTTTTATACATTTGGACTAGCAGCTGGTATTGATACAATAGTAGAAACTGCCACTAAACTAGGATTTAATCAAAAAACTAATGTAGAACTGCCTTTTGAAAATCCAGGAGTTTTACCTACGAATAATTGGATTGCAAAAAAACTGAAAAATAGGTGGGGTGCTGGAGACACAATCAATGCAACGATTGGACAAGGATATATATTGATAACTCCTATACAATTGACTGCAGCCTTAGCAAAAATTGCTACCGGCTTGAAAGTAATACCAACTATTTTATCTTCCTCTAAAAGTTTTTCTACCGAGCTATTATGTTTGCCAGAAGAGCATTTACAGTTGGTTAGAGCAGGCTTACACGATGTTTTTAACAATCCAGGAGGTACAGGGTACCGAAGGAGATTTACGGATAAGAAGTATGCATTAGCTGGAAAAACTGGGACAGCTCAAGTTGTGGCTCAGGCCAAAAGAAACCAAGTATTACAATATAAAATGCGAGATCACGGTTTGTTTGCAGGCTATATCTCTACAAGTGATAAAAAACTATATGCAATATCAGTTGTAGCTGAGCATTCAGGATGGGGTTCTGCAAGTGCGTTACCTATTGCAACCAATATCATGAGAGAATATTTATCCATAGCCGCTACTCAGGTTGAAGAAGAGGATATTGATGATGATTTAACACAGGATGATTAAGTCCCATGGGTTTGAGCTGTATCTATGTAATCTGCATTTTACTAGACCTGTATATTG
>JALDTH010000025.1 GCA_030073355.1 Candidatus Midichloria sp.
TTTATCTCTAATTGCTTATTGACTCAAATCAGCTAAACCTTCTGTTAAATTCTCTCCTTAATCCAAAATTTGAGGTTGTTAGGAGTAAATAGCGTATATAGCAATACTAGCAATATTGTAAAAACTCTAGGCATCAGTGATACAAACCTTTCGTAACTAGGCACTTTAAGAAATTCTTCTTTAAACTCTTTTACATAATCATCAAGAAAACAGAATAATTTTGTGATATTTTTTTCATAAGCAGGCTTTTTTTGATTATTTTACCTACCTTACTCTACTTAACAATATTATTTTTCTACAATCCAATTCGTGCTTTATACTGAGAGCTTGACTTTAACTTAATTTTATAAGCAGGATTTTTAGCTAAGAAGCCACAAGCAGACTAAGCAACACTTACACAGATCTACTTAAATACCTGGGAGTAATAATTAATAATCAGCCTTTTAATCTCACCTCTTGCTATGGAACTTAAGTATTTACTAATTAAGTCCAGATGCCAATTTATTTAAAAATTCTTTATTATGATGCAATGTATTAAAAGATTTATGCAAAAAACTTTTCATTTTATATCTTTGTAAGAATACTTCTCATTTGTCTAATTAATAGTTTTGCAGTAATTAATAATGGTATATTTATACCAGCTGGAAGGTTACTGATAATGAATAATTTTAACCGCATTACTAAACTAAGGAATTTACTGAAACAGTATAGTATCGATGGTTATTTAGTTCCAAGTTATGATGAGTTTAGAAGTGAATACCCTCCAAAATCTTCGCAAAGGCTAGAATGGTTAACAGGTTTTACTGGGTCGAACGGACTCTTAATTATTAAAGAAGAGAAATTGATATTTTTAACTGATAACAGATATCTTCTTCAAGCTGTGCAACAATTAGGAAACAAGTATCAAATATTAGATATAGCAGATGAGATTTCCTGGAGCAAGATCGCTAAGCTAGTCAAGAGCTCTTGCGCATTAGGCTATGACCCTATGATCGAGAGCGTCAACAGTGTACAATATTATCAAAGAATGTTTTTGAGGAAAAATATTCAACTACAAGGCGTCAAAGAAAATTTAGTAGACTTGATTTGGGTAGATAAACCCAAATTAGAATCTAAAAAAATCTTAAGGTTAACTAAAAAAGATGCTGGGTTGTCCACTGAGGAAAAACTGGGTCAGCTACTCTCAAAAATTGATAAAAATGTAGATTATATTTTAGTCACTCAACCAGATTCAATATGTTGGCTACTTAACATTAGAGGCTTTGATATTAAGTACTCGCCTCTAATTTTAGCTTATCTGATAATTAAAAAAACGGGTGAGATTTACCTCTTTTCTGATTCTGTAGCTGAAAAAATAGAGGGAGTAGAAGTACTTAAATTAAACCAAATAAAAGAATTCTTTATTGACCTAATTATTTCAGGTTCCATCATACAAGCAAGCACTGCGATCTCTTATTGGTTCAAAGAAACTGCGGGCAGCAGCCTTTTCCTTAAGGACGATATTATCGAATCCTTAAAGGCTTGTAAAAACGAGGTCGAGATGGAAAATATAAAGCAAACTCACTTTTTAGATGGTCTTGCCTTATGTAGGTTTATATGTTGGCTTGATGAGCATATAGGTAAGGTTACAGAAATATCAGCTGCTGAGGAACTTTTAAAATTTAGGCAAATGGCAAGAAATTTTGTAGACTTGAGTTTCTCTACTGTTTCTGCATTCGCTGAAAATGGCGCAGTTGTACACTATAGGCCGAGCAAGAAAACTGATAAAACTATTACTAAAGATAACTTATATTTACTTGATTCTGGAGGCCAATATAAATTTGGTACTACTGATGTTACCCGAACTTTTTGCTTTGGTGCCCCAAGTATCGAGCAAAAAAGGAATTACACGTTAGTACTAAAGGGATTAATTAGGCTTTCTCAATTAAAATTCCCAATCGGTACTAATGGAGCACAGTTGGATTCTTTAGCACGCCTTGACTTATGGCAATACGGCTTAGACTATGGACATAGCACAGGACATGGAGTTGGATATTTCTTATCCGTACACGAAGGACCAAGAACTTTTAGCAGATTGGGCTCTGCTCCTTTAAAAGCTGGTATGGTAACCTCCAATGAGCCAGGTTATTATAAAGAAGGGGCATATGGAATACGTATTGAAAATTTGATGTTAGTTATAGAGTCTGAAATACGAGGATTTTTAGAATTTAAAACATTAACCCTCGTGCCAATACCTCATAATTTAGTAGATTCTGAACTTCTTGATAATAGAGAAAAAGCTTGGTTACAAAACTATAACCAAGAAGTTTTTGAAAGAATGGCTCCACACTTAATCCCAGAAGAAAGAAATCAATTGCAAAACATTTGCCATTGCTAAAAATATAGTTAGTATAGTAAAAAAGTAGATTTTTAGGTTAATTTTGTATGATAGAATTTTTTGAGAGCATCAGTACAATCTTATTAAAAATTCTAGCTTTACTAATACCATTAATTTTATCTGTAGCCTATCTTACTTTAATGGAACGTAAAGTAATTGGATGGATGCAGCTTAGAGTAGGTCCAAATGTTACAGGACCTTTTGGGTTATTACAGCCAATTGCAGATGCAGTCAAATTAATCTTCAAAGAGCCTATTATACCAGCTCGCTCCGACAAGTTGCTATTCTTTTTAGCTCCCGCTATTAACTTTTCCCTTGCAATGATAGGGTGGGCTGTGATCCCTGTTTCAGATTTTGTAATTGCCGATATAAATGTTGGAGTACTTTATCTTCTTGCCGTATCATCTTTAGGTGTTTATGGCATTATTATTGCCGGTTGGGCAAGTAATTCTAAATACGCATTCTTAGGGGCTATCAGATCGGCTGCGCAAATGGTATCTTATGAAGTATCTATTGGACTTTGTATAGTAACCGTCCTTATTGTAACTCAAACCATGAATTTAAAACAAATAGTACTAGTTCAACAGGACATGCCTCTTTATCTCCAACTGCTTCTTTTGCCAATGTTTGTGGTTTTTTTTATTTCAATACTTGCAGAAACAAACAGGCATCCATTTGATCTACCGGAGGCTGAATCAGAGCTAGTGGCAGGTTACAGCGTTGAATATTCTTCAACCGCATTCGCTCTTTTTTTCTTAGGAGAATATGCGAATATGATATTAATGTCAGCAATTGCAACCATTTTGTTTTTAGGTGGTTGGCTCCCACCCTTTGGCTTATCTTATTTAAGTTTTATTCCAGGGGTTGCCTGGTTCGTTATAAAAATTTTATTTTGTTTATTCGTATTTATTTGGGTTAGAGCCTCCTTACCACGTTATCGTCACGACCAATTAATGAGGTTAGGATGGAAGGTGTTACTACCCCTAACTCTCTTTTGGGTAGTTTTAGTTGCTTCCATAGTCTTAATTACTGGCTTTAAGCCTGTGTAATTCCTTTTCAGAAGGAGGACAACTTTCATACAATGAAAAATGTTTTCTATACTCAGGATTACTTTTTAATAAAAACTCATGTGTACCTCTTGCCACAATATGACCATTTTCAATAACAATATTTGATCAGCATTCACAATCGTAGAAATTCTATGAGCAATTACGATAGTAGTTCTATCTTTCATTAATTTATCTAAAGCATTTTGGATCAAGTTTTCATTTTTGCTATCCAATGCGCTTGTTGCTTCGTCTAATAATAATATTTTAGGATTTTTCAAAAGAGCTCTAGCAATTGCTATACGCTGCTTTTGCCCTCTAGATAACTTAGTTCCTTTTTCCCCTAAAAAAGTATTAAAGCCCTCAGGTAATTTTTGGATAAAATTATACGCAGAAGCAAATTTTGCTGCTCTAATGACTTCTTCTTCACTAGCGTCTGGATTACCATACAAGATATTTTGATAAGCCGAAGCTGAAGAAAACAACAGAATCTTGCCCAACATATCCGAAGCTGTTGCGTAAGTCTGCTAAATTAAGATTTTTTATATCTATCCCATCAAGCAGAATTCCTCCTTGCTGCACATCATAAAATCTTAGTATAAGTTGAACAATTGTACTCTTACAAGATCCAGATTCGCCAACTATGGCTAACATTTTTCCGGGCTCAACAGCAAAAGAAATATTTTGTAATACAGGCTTTTGCGGTATATAAGAGAAATAAACATTTTTAAAAGTTAGAGCACCACAGTTATTTGAAATTAACTTGACTGGATTTTCTGGATCTTTGATAGCAGGCTCAATATTTAAAAACTCAAAAATTCTTTGCTTGGCCCCAACCGCTTTTTGAATTTCACTAAATGCTTCTGTAATTGACATAGCAGTTGTAGCACAGATTAAAGATAAAAATATAAAAGTTGATAGTTGACAGGGACTTAATGTTACTGCCAAAACATCGTGGCTGCCAACCCAGAGAATTGTGCCTATTCCTCCAAATATTAAACATATTACTACCACAACAAGTAAGGCCCTAGTTTTTATTCTAAGCTTGCCTGTATTAATTGTATAATCCAGGCTGGTTGCAAAATTTCTCTGTTGATACTCTTCTCTAGTGTAAGACTGCACCACTTCTATAAAAGAAATAGTTTCTTCTGATTCAGAAGATAATTCCGCAACAGTATCTTGGTACTTTCTCGCAATACTTTTTAATTTCCTGCTTACTAATATAATTGGCGCTAAGACTACGGGTATCATCGCAAGTATCATAATAGTAAGCTTGAGACAATAGTAAGCTTGAGACTCGAAATCGTTAGCATAACGATACTTCCTACTAACATTATAGAATTACGCATGGTAACTGAAATACTGCTGCTTATTACAGATTGTAAAAGGGTGGTATCTGTATTTAATCTAGATAATATTTCTCCAGTTCTCCTATCTTCATAAAATGACGGTGACAGTTCCAATATCTTGCTATACATATCTCTTCTTATATCTCTGATCACGTACTCCCCAGTGAGAGTGATAAGGGAGTATCTAAGGCCCGTTGCAATTGCAAGAATTAAGGCTATACCTATGAAATACAACATTGCTGAATCAAGCATAACTGTATTTCTGGCAACTATTGCTTTATCAATAACATATCCTAAACTATGACTCATTACGAGCACTGAGGAATAGGTAATAATGAGACAAATAAAAACCCCGAGTAGGTAATTCTTATATACTTTTAAATAATCAAGTATTTTTTTCTTAAGGACTTTCTTTATCATTGGATATGATCTATTTTTATGTATGATATATATATACTTCATTTTCTAAAAAATGAAGATTTTTGTTCAGGTATGTTTACTTATTGATGAATATTTCAAGGTTAAGAGTGTGAAAAAATTTTTGCTACCTATACTATTATCAGTCTGTCTTTTGGCAAAAAATGCAAATGCAGGAGCTATTCCTCCCGCTTCTTTTAGCGAGGTGATTGAAAAAAGTATGCCAGCTGTGGTTAATATATCAACCTCAACGTCACAAAAAGTTATCAAAAAAAGACAACAGCTAGATATGGATAACCCTTACGATATATTACGCGATCTTTTCGAGCGCGAATTTGGGTTAAATCCTTACAGTGGTGAACAAGCAGTCCCACTGAGAAAAGCTATTTCTCTAGGATCAGGCTTTATTGTTGATCCAAGTGGCTACATAGTCACAAATAACCATGTAATTGATGAAGCCGACGAAATTAATGTTACATTAAGCGGTGAGAATGGTTTATCTTATAAAGCAAAGTTAATAGGAAAAGATTCAAAGACTGACCTTGCCGTGCTAAAAATAGATGTTGAAAACAATCTTCCTTTCATTAAATTTGGTGATTCTGACAAGGCAAAAGTTGGAGATCTTATCCTGGTAATTGGCAATCCATTTGGCCTAGGGGGATCAGTGAGCTTGGGCATAATTTCTGCTAAAGCAAGAAATATAAATAGCGGCCATTTTGATGATTTTATTCAAACAGATGCCGCCATAAATGTAGGTAACTCTGGTGGGCCTATGCTTAATACTGAAGGAGAAGTGATAGGGGTAAATTCAGTTATATTGTCGCCTTCTAAAGGCAATATCGGTATAGGTTTCGCTATACCTTCTAATATGGTACAATATGTCTTCAAGCAGTTAAAAGAAAAAGGTAAAATAGTTCGTGGACAACTGGGAGTGACCATTCAAGATATAGAAAAAGGGCTAGCAGATGATCTTGGATTGAAAGGAATTAGGGGCGCTCTAGTGAGCGGGGTCTTAAAAGGCAGTCCAGCTGAACGTGCTGGAATAAAAATTGGTGATGTTATCACAAAACTCGATGGCAAAGTAATTACTTCCGCTTCTCAATTACCCCGACTAGTTGGAGAAATTGAACTCAATAAGAAAGCTAATCTTGAAATATTCAGGGATGGCAAAATTATTAATATTCAGGCGAATGTTGAAAAATCAAAAGAGGAAGATACAATTGCTTCCAATGATGTCAAAGTTGCCAAAAACACTTCCGTATTTGGAATGCAGGTGCAAACTATTAACTCCAAGCTAATTAAAAAGTTTAATTTAAGAGACAATGCAAAAGGAGTTCTCGTAACCGGCGTTGAACGCGGAAGCCTTGCTGCAATGATCGGGATAAGAGTGGGAGATATCGTAATAAGCGTTAATAAAAAAGAAGTTGCTACAGCTAAAGAATTTGATGCTATTACTTCCAACATTAAAAAAAGTGGAAAAGGATCAGCAACATTCTTAATAGCAAGAGGAGAAAGTACTTTCTTTGTTTCTTTAGAGGATAATTAGTTATGGCGGAATTTCGGGAAAGGTTTTGGCAGCCAGTACAAAAAATGAAAATTGGAGAGATAGCTTCTATCATAAAAGCAGAAGTTGTTGGGAACCAAGAATTATTAATTGAAAGCATGAAGACCCTAAAAAGTGCAGAGTCTGGGGACTTAACTTTCTTAAGTAATCCAAAATATAACAAACAGTTGCAAGAATCTAAGGCTTCTGCATGTATTATAAAAGAAATTGACTTGCCACTTGTCCCTGAAGGAATGACGGCTATAATAGTCAATAATCCTTATTTTGCATGGGCGCAAATCTTGGAGCTGTTTTTTCCGAATATTACTATAGACTCCAATATATCAGATAGGGCGTTCATAAGCTCCACCGCCAAAATTGGTTCTGGCTCTTTTATTGGAGCTGGCGCAATTATAGAAGACGAAGCGGAAATTGGCTCCAACTGTCACATTTATCCAGGAGCCTATGTAGGAAAAAAAGTTATTATTGGCGACAATGTTAAGGTGGGTCATGCAGCAACAATTGAATACAGTAAAATTGGTGATAACTGCATAATTCATGCCGGAGCGAGAATCGGCCAAGACGGATTTGGCTTCGCCAACGACTATAACCAAATTATCAAAGTAAACCAAATTGGCGCCGTTATTATTGGTAACAACGTAGAGATAGGGGCTAATAGCTGTATAGATAGAGGAGCTATTGAAGATACAGTAATAGAGGATAATACTAAAATAGATAACCTAGTGCAAGTTGCCCATAATGTTAAAATCGGCCATAGCTGTTTCTTAGCAGGTCAAGTCGGGATTGCAGGCAGTACCAAAATTGGAAATGGAGTTATGCTTGGAGGCCAGGTTGGAGTAGTCGGCCATCTAGAATTGAAAGATGGAGTGGTCGCTAGTGGAGCCAGCGTCATTATAAAAGATCTTGAAAAAGATAAAGTAGTAGGTGGTTACCCAGCAGTCGATATTAATCAATGGCATAGACAAACAATTTTATTGAAAAAAATGGTTGAAACCGTTAAATCATCATCAGATTTAAAGGAGAATAAATGAGCAACATATTAAATATTCAGCAGATAATTAAACTGATTCCACATAGGTACCCATTTTTGCTAATAGACAAGATCATTAGTATAGAATCGGGTATAAAAGCTGTAGCCTTAAAAAATGTTACAGTAAATGAAAATTTCTTTGTAGGACACTTTCCTATAAAACCTGTCATGCCAGGTGTGTTAATAATAGAGGTCATGGCACAGGCTGCTGCTGTATTTTTGATCTACGATACCAAAGCAGAGATAAATAATAAGCTAATTTATTTCACTTCAATCGAGAATGCAAAATTTAGAAAACCCGTAGAGCCGGGTGACACGATGATCATAGAAGTTTCTAAGATTCAGTCTAGAAACAGCATGTGGAAAATCAAAGGAGAAGTGAGAGTAAACGATACTCTAGTTACAGAAGCAATTGTGAGTGCGGTTTTGGTTGATGTCGAAGATAAATAATATAAGTGGCTCAGCTACAATACACCCTACTGCAATCATTGCTTCTTCTGTAATAATAGAAGATCTTGTTGAAGTAGGCCCTTACTGTCACATAGAAGGCAATGTGACTTTAAAAAAATCAGTAAAATTACATTCCCATGTTTGCATAACTGGTAATACTGAAATTGGCTCTAGAACTGAAATCTTTCCATTTGCTTCCCTCGGGTATCAACCTCAAGACTTAAAATATACTGGAGAAGAATCAGCTCTTATTATAGGAGAAAATAATGTTATCAGGGAATATGTTACTATGCACCCTGGAACTAAACATGGATTGATGAAAACAGTGGTAGGTAATAATTGTTTATTTATGGTCGGCTGTCATATCGCCCATGACTGCATTATAGGCAATAATGTTATTATAGCTAATAATGCTGGTCTAGCAGGGCACGTAGTACTTGAAGATAATGTCATAATAGGTGGGTTGTCAGGTATACACCAATTTGTAAGAGTTGGTAAATATTCTATGATAGGCGGTATGACTGCTGTTAGAGAGAACGTCATCCCTTATAGCGTAATAATAGGGCCTAAAGGAACCTTGGAGGGTGTAAATAATGTTGGTATGAAGAGGGCTAACTTTGATAGAAAAGATATAGAGGCGGTCGCTGATGTATTTAAGAAAATATTTTTTGAGCAAGAGGGAGTAATGAGTGAAAGAATTGAAGAAACTGGGAATTTTTTTAGCGGTAGTCATGTTGTGCAAGACATATTAGATTTTATAAAAAATAATAATCAAAGAGCGATTTGCATGCCCAAAGATGATAAAAATTTCAGGAGGTAACCTTTGTCCCCTAATAGAACTGCTAACAACCTTTTAGATGTAAAAAAAATAGCTGTTATTGCTGGCCGTGGTTGGTTACCAAAGCACGTATTAGAAGGATGTATAGAAAAAGGTATTGGATGCGAAATCATTGCAATAGAAGATCAATTTTCAAAAGAGATTTTTGAAGGAAAAAGTTATTATACTTTTCCTATGCATGCAATTGGCAAGATTATTAATAAAATTAAATCTTTAGGTATAAGGCACATTGTATTAGTAGGCACAGTAAAAAGAGCAGGCATCACTAAATTATTACTAGATTTAAAGGGAGCTAAGCTTCTTACTATGATAATGAAAGCTGGACTTAATGACGATGCGATTTTGCGTACTGTTATAGCATTTTTAGAATCAGAAGGATTTACCATTATCCCTCCTGAAAAACTTGCCACATCAATTATAGTTCAAAGTGGCCTCTTAACAAAAACTAAGCCTAATCCAGCAGCATTTGCTGACATAAAGAAGGGTACTGAGATATTAAAAGCAGTAGCAAATTTCGACGTAGGTCAGGCATTGGTTATACAAAACGGCTTAGTTTTAGGAGTAGAAGCAGCAGAAGGTACAGATGAACTCATAAGACGCTGTGGGTTAATCCAGCAAAAGGATGAGGAAATGTGTATTTTAATCAAAATATGCAAACCTAACCAAGATAAAAGGATTGACTTGCCTTGCATAGGACAAGAAACTATAAAGAATCTATACTGCTACAATTTTAAAGGTGTGGCACTTGAAGCTGGCTCTGCATTAATATTAAATAAAGAGGAAACTTTAGCGGAAGCTGACAAATTAGGAATATTTATCTACGGTATTTCCTAGAAAAAATTCTTAGCGTCTTACAATTGAACAGTAAAATAATATTCAAAACAAACTCATAGGTAGGCTTGCAATAAAAGCTTATTGGGCTTATAATCCTTCCAAGCACTTTATAGGTATTAATGAATACAGATGTCCAACAAAGAAGAACTATTAGAGTTTAAGGGTAAAATCCTAGAATTGCTGCCCAATGCTATGTTTAGGGTGGAATTAGAAAATGGCCATAAAATTATTGCCTACACTTCTGGTAAAATGCGTAAAAATAGAATTAAGGTGTTAGTGGGTGATGACGTAACAGTTGAAATGACGCCTTATGATTTAACGAAGGGCAGAGTAACTCATAGACACACTAATCTTCCTATAAAATCCTAGATAATATGACAACGCCAAGGCTAATATTAGCCTCATCATCAAAGCGGAGGCTATCAGTTCTTTCCCAAATAGGTTATAAACCAGATTTAATTATTCCAGCAGACATAGATGAGACGCCTGAAAAAAGCGAAAATCCTCGTAGTCTTGCTCTCCGTCTTGGCTTTGAGAAAGCTTTAAAAATCTCTAAAGAATATCCTATTGATGCTGTCTTGGGAGCAGATACAGTAGTGGGGGTAGGACGCACAATTCTACCGAAAGGAGAAACAGAAGCGGATGCTTTATACTGTTTAGAGAAATTATCAGGACGACGACATAAAGTTTATACTGGTGTGTGCTTAATTTATAATGGTAGAATTTCTAAAAAAATATCAGTAACAACCTTGAAATTTAAGGTATTGTCAAAAACAGAAAAAGATGAATTCATCAAGACCGGACAGTGGTATGGTAAAGCAGGTGGATATGCTTTGCAAGGATTTGCTGCTCAATTCATAGAGAGTATGAATGGTGTTGATACTAATGTTTTAGGCTTACCAGCCTGCTTAGTGCACAAGCTATTATTCGGAATTGGCATTAAAAAAGACTATACCACCATATCAACAGAAATTTGTTAAATTATTTTTTATTTTTCTTAAGTACTACCGCTTTACAAATATTGCTTACATTGTTTAAGCTTATTTAGTATACTCTAGGTAGAAAAATATGTCTTTAAAGCTTGGTTTTGTAATAGCTATTTTATCATTAGTTATTGGTTACTTGTGCAGTGGTGGCAACCTTCATGTACTACTGCAACCCTTTGAATGGCTTGAAATTATTGTTGGTATTGCGATTGGGACGTTTATTATATCTAATCCAAAACCGGTACAGAAAGCGCTATTTGCGAATTTTCACAAAATAGGCAAAAATTCTCCTTATTCTCGGATAGAATCTATTGAGTTTTTATCTAGTATTTTTATTTTTCAGTTCTTAAAATATGCAAATGGGGCCCCTCTTACGGAAATTGAAAAACAGATTGACAATCCTAAACAAAGCAATTTTTTCCACAAACTTTATTTAGTACCTAACGGAGAAGAGTTAATAAAATTTTTCTGTGATTATTTCAGGCTAACTATTATGGGATTTAATAAATCACATGAATTGGAGGCAATAATGGATAATAACATTGATGAAAAAAGAATTGAGATTGAAAAAATGGCTGATGCTCTATTGCGACTAGGTGATTCTTTACCAGCCCTAGGGATCATCGTTGCAGTACTTGGAGTTGTTACAGTACGGAATAGTCACACCAATTGGTCTTTTCTTACAAAAATTCTGTTTAGAAGAAACTTTATTTTTTGAAGCCATAAAAGTTGCTATTATATCACACGTAAACGGCAATCCTCCTTCTATTTCCATTGAATTTGTGAGGCAAACTCTTCCTGAAACTATAAATAGAAAGAATATAATTCTTCAGAAAGATAGCCACACCACGGCGGTGCTTGGAAAGTAGCTTAACTACAATGATGGCTTTCTTTTTATTGCTATGGCTCCTTAATTCAACTCCTTCACAAAAATTGAAGGGAATAGCTCAGTATTTCGAGCCGACTATAGGCCTCATGGATAGAAAATCTTTAGATAGGGATTTTCAGAAAGCAGAAGTGAAGACGAAGTGCCTTCAGACGGGCCGTCTGTTAGCGGCCTTGTGTATGGAATTAAAAGGGCTGGCCAAATAGTTTCTATCCAACAACAAGGTATGGAACAGACAGATATTGAGACAGAAAATAAACTTTTATGTCCACCCAAGAAAATATTGAGCGACAAATACAATCAGACGCCACTTTAAGTAAATTCAAAAACCAGATTACTTTAGAGCAAACTCCTGAAGGGTTACTGATACAGGTTCAAGATTCAGACAAACAAGAAATGTTCGAATCCGGTAGCGCTACACTTTCTCCTAATGCCAAATTAATTTTGGAGAAAATCGTAAAACTTATTTTCAGTATTCCCCTAACCCTAACTTCATCTCAATAGTTGGTTGTACGGATAGAATTAATAATAATACTGGTAACTACACTGCTTGGTAATTATCAGCTGATAGAGCTCGCTGCAAGGAGGTTTATAGTTAATAGAGGTATTGCCAGTGCGCATATGCTATGACTCCGCTCCTTTAGATGAAAATAATCCGTATGCTGCTAATAAAAATAGGAGGGTGTCCATAATGCTTATGCGTAACTCAGTTATGCCTTTTTATAAAGTTTCCGCGCCTAAGGATTTAAAACCATCTAAATAGTTGAAAAAATAATTTAGTTTAGTAATCTGAATTTGTTTTGTTCTTTACTTTACGTATAGTGTTAAAAAATACTGTGAAGATGTATGATAGAAAATCTGATTGAAAAAATACAAATGAGTGAATTTGACTTTTTAGTCTTCTTTATTGATTTGATTTACATAATGTTTGCAACAATAATTTGTATTCGCTTCGCGGGCTACCTCGCAAATTTTAAGTTTGAGCAGCTAGCTCGGAATAATTCTCATGCCTTTAACATAATTCTGATTTGTAGTTACATTTTTTTTATAGTACTCATATCAGCAAATATACTTCATCATGCAATGCATGAATCTTTTCTTAATTGCTTACTTAGTATTATTTTATATACCTTACTTGTTATTATAGTAATGCTGTCTAGGAAACCAATAGCGTTAATTAACGCAGCACCTGATTTTATATTTGCTCAAAACTCTCAAGAAAATGAGGCAAGTCAGCTGTACGATTCTATCAGTTTTATTGCTTCTGGAATTGTTATCAGCGGCATTCTCTACTATTTTTATGAACTAAGTTTAGTAAGTATTTTTTTGCTTTGTATCTCGGTAGAGTTTTCCTTGGAGCTCGTTTTCAGAGCAGTCATGGTTTTAAATTTAACTAACTTAAAAAAACTAGTGCTAGGACATAATTTAAGGTTAATAGGAACTGCTAGTATCTTAAAACTTCATTTTAGTTTGATATTTATAGCTTTAGCTGGTCTGGTCGATATCAGTGAAGATAGCGGCATATTAATTTTTCTAACTTGGCTACTGGTTTCAATAATTTTATTTTTTATTATAACTGGGATAACTTTCTTGCTTGAAAAATTGCTTTTTAAAAATACTAATATACTCTATATTCTTCATAAAGATACAGATTATACAATCATAGTTGCTAGATTTGTCTTACTGTTAAGCTTTGATCTCGCTACAATGATACTTTTGAATTAATCATCATGAAAAATATTATAGCTATACCAGGTAGTTTAAGACAAAACTCGCTTAATTTAGAATTACTTAAATCAGTTTGTGCGCAATTTAGTGCAGAAGCCAGAGTTTGGATTACTCCTCAAGCTAAACTGGAATGGCCGCTCTTCAATCAAGATGTGCTTTTACCTGAAAATTTAAGTAAAGATTTGATTGAATATAAAAACTTATTGCAAAATAGTGATGGAGTTCTAATTGCTTCTCCAGAATATAATGCCTCTGTAAGTGGAGTACTCAAAAATTTTATTGATTGGCTCTCCAGAGAGCCTAACCCATTTTCGAACAAAAAAGTAGGGCTAATAAGCATTAGCACTAGCCAATTTGGAGGAATAAGGGGTTTAATGCATTTAAGAGATATTATGGCACAGCTTGGGGCGTTCGTATATCCTAGAAATATGTGCCTCTACACAAATAGTACAGCCTACTCAGAACAACAATTACGTTTCATTAAGGACTTTGCTCACAACTTCTTTAACTTTGTAAATAACAAATTATAACTGCAACGCAAGTTGTGACAAACCTCCAGTTTTGAGTCAACGTAATACTTTCCTGTTTATTTCTCTTTGCAGCAATTCAGCA
>JALDTH010000026.1 GCA_030073355.1 Candidatus Midichloria sp.
ATGTCTTCAAACCCAACAAACCCTCTCTCTCATGGAAAAATAAACTCAAACCTACTTACTCCAAACTGAGATTAAATACAAAATGTTGACTCAGGTTAAATAAGTTCAACACAATTTAAGTTGCAGCTTGAAGGCTTCCATTACAGTTTCCTAATATAGTATCGAAATGGTAGCAGATCTAGCGCTGGTATTAGCTATATCTATGTAACCGTCGCCAAGCAGTAACTTCTCACCACGACTTCCATCAGCACAATAGCTTGCTATAAGCATTAAAATGTCATCCATAATAAACTCCCTAAAGTATACTTCTTATATGATTGACAAATAAAATTTTATACGGCTGGATAATTGGCACTAATAGTACCACTACCAGCCGCATAAAGTAACTTACTCCTCTATTACCAACGAATTCGATTCTCTCCAAAACAGAGCGCTTATCCCCTCATAAGGATTGTCATTTACCATAACGAAGTCTGTACTTGGCATGTCATATGCATAAGTCATATCTTTTTATGCTCTGCGAGTTTTAATTCACGTGCCATTTCTGCACTTGCAGCTAAAGTTTCCCTTCACGATAAAAGATCACTGACAGCTCCTCCAATTGCTTTAGCTCCATAATAAGCAGAAGTCCCTGCTTATATTCCGGCATTACCGGTGTGGTACAAGGCAGCTCCTGTATTTTCAGCTATAGGTTGTAATTTTTGTATATCTCCAGTTTTATAGAATGTAAGTCCTGTAACTACAGTAAATCTATAGTTGAAACAATCGGTGAAAGAGTGTATTTAGTTACTACAGATGCCACACTCATAATAGGAAGATTGCCTACAATGCAGCACATGCTAATGGAATTGTAGAAGCCTTTTTGCAGTCTCCTTTACAACACTAAGTGTTTTACAAGCTGCAGTAGTTGCTGATTCTTGAGCAGCTCTAGAATGATAACTAGCTTTCGCTACTTCATTACATGTCTCTCTTGAAATAAAATACGATAAAAGCCCTAACATGCAGATTCCCTCCTTAAAAGTTGATTCAATGTAAATCCAATATATACCATTAGCTTCGCACCACAACTGCTATCCTATATTATTGTTATTAGTGTTGTTCGTTATTTACGAGTAAAATTAACCTTTAATTAAGTCCTCAATATAGAATTCACTTTTCCTTTAAAGGATCGCTACTAATAAACAGGCTCTTATTCAGCTGTAAGAGAATTATTTTTCTTCAATAATTACATATGCTATTGCAAATTCCTGCTCGTCAGATAGAGAAAGATGAGCTAGTTTATTTCCTAGCTTCTGACAATTTATTTTAGGAGCTCCTAATTCATTATTTATAACTTCAATATCAAGAAAACTTAATCCATTTCCTATACCTGTTCCCAAAGCCTTAGAGAATGCCTCTTTAGCTGCAAATCTTTTTGCATAATAACTAACTTGCAGCAATTCGTCTAACTTCTCCCCTAAATTTATTTCACTCTCGGTAAATATTTTTTTTTTAAAGCTCATCCCATACTCCTTCAGTAAGCCTGCGATTCGGGAAATTTTAACAATATCACAGCCAATACCTATAATCATGTAATCTTTTTTTCTAATTTAGGCACGATACTAATATTCAATTCTTTAAGCTGCTTAGCAGTTACAGAAGAAGGCGCACCCATTAGTAGATCCTGCGCATTTTGGTTAAGAGGAAAAGCAATTACTTCTCTAATGTTAGGTTCGTTGGCAAGTAGCATGACAATCCTATCAATACCAGGTGCAATCCCTCCATGTGGTGGGGCTCCGTAAGTGAATGCCTTAATCATGGCGCCAAATTTATTATCTACAAAATCTTTATCATAACCAACTAAGGAAAACGCTTTGTACATAATTTCAGGCTTATGATTTCTAATCGCTCCACTTGAAAGCTCTATACCATTACAGACAATATCATATTGGTACGCAGTAAGAGCTAACTGCTTCTCAACGGTATTTGCAGTTTCTAATGCTTCCATACCTCCTTGTGGCATAGAGAAAGGATTGTGAGAGAACTCTACTCTTTTCTCATCTTCATTCCATCCATAAAACGGGAAATCAGTAATCCAACATAGCTTATAAACATCCTTCTCAAGCAAATCCAGTTCTTGACCAATCTTAGTTCTAACATGACCAGCCATTTTGGCAGCTAGAGCTAGTTTTTCGCAAACAAAGAATACTGTGTCTCCATTTTGTAAACCTACTTGAGTTTTTAAATCTTCTAATTGCGCTTCATTTAAAAATTTTACAATAGGGCCTTTTGCCGTTCCATCTTCCCCAAAAACTATATAAGCAAGACCTTTTGCCTGTAGATCAGTTTGCGCATAATTAACCATTTTATCAAAAAAACTACGGGGTTGAGCAGCTGCTTGAGGAGCAGGAATTGCTCTGACGCACGCGTTATACTTATCAATTGCTTCTTTAAATATAGCAAATCCTGAATCTTTAAATAAAGCAGTGACATCTGATATAATAATAGGGTTTCTTAAATCCGGCTTATCCGAGCCAAATTTTAGCATCGCATCAGCATATTTAATTCGCGGAAAAGGTGCTTTCGTCACTTCAAAGTCTGAAAAATCCTTAAATGTAGCATAAAGTACAGGTTCTATAGTTGCAAAAACGTCTTCTTGGGTAACAAATGACATTTCAACATCTAGCTGATAAAATTCTCCTGGTGCTCTATCAGCTCTTGCATCTTCATCTCTAAAGCATGGAGCTATTTGAAAATAGCGATCAAAACCAGAGATCATTAATAACTGTTTAAATTGCTGAGGAGCCTGAGGTAATGCATAGAACATACCGTAGTGCAATCTGCTTGGGACTAGAAAATCTCTTGCGCCCTCTGGAGAACTGGCAGTCAAAATCGGAGTTTGAAACTCATTAAATCCTAGTTCATGCATTTTTTCTCTAATAAATCGAATGACTTGATTGCGTAAAACTATATTTTTATGCAGTTTCTCGCGTCTCAGATCTAAAAATCTGTATTTTAAACGAATATCTTCTGGAAAAGGCATATTGATGTTGACGTTTAATGGTAGGATCTTAGCTTTTGAGTTAACAGAAAAGTCTTCGATTAAGACTTCAATCCTGCCTGTAGTTATTGAGTCATTCACGGTTTCATCTAATCTTTTCAAAACTGTGCCTGTAATGGTAATAACGCTTTCATAGCTTAAAGAGACTAATTCAGCATAGGCGCTTTCTTCTAGCTTTATTAACTCAGGATCCTGATCTGAGGTGACAATTTGAGTAATCCCATAATGATCCCGTAAATCTATAAAAAAAACTCCACCGTGATCTCTTTTTCTATGGACCCAACCTGAAAGCCTAACCTTTTGGCCAATATTAGCTGAACTTAATTCGTTACAGTGATGCGTACGATATTTATGCATTGTGTTTTATTTTACTTAAAAAATATGAGGTCAACTTATATATCAAAGTAGTCCAAGCTGCTACAAATTTTTTGGGCACTAATCTAATTCTCAGAAAAAAACAGCAAACAGAGAAACGTGTACAAGCAATTTCCAAATGGTTAAATATTAAAGCATAATATCACCATCGTTTACTCTATATTCTCTACCTTCTAGCCTTAATTTTCCAGCTTCTTTGACTTTTGCTTCGCTACCATAATTTATGTAGTCAATACAACTTATTGTTTCTGCGCATATAAATCCCTTCTCAAAATCAGTATATATGCCCCCCGCTGCTTGCGGCGCAGTTGCCCCTTTATGAGTAGTCCAGGCATGCGCTTTTCCTTGGGGCCGATTGTAAAAAACGTGATCAAATCTAAGGTTTCATAATTTGCTCTGATTAGCCTATCTAAGCTGCTCTCTTCGAGGCCTAAAGCTTTTAAAAATGCTTCTTTTTCACTTTTTTCTGTTAGGTTAGCGATTTCTTGTTCAATTTGAGCAGATATTAAAGCTGTTTTAGCTCCAACTTCATTTGCCCTTTGCAATACGGCATCAGTTAATGCATTACCATCTATTATATCTGACTCCGCCACATTGCAAACATATAAAAATGGCTTATTGGTTAAGAGCTGTAAGTTATTAATTTCATTAATATTATGCTCAGTAATCAAAGATCTTGCGGGGTTACCTTCATTTAGAACTTTAAGCACTTCATTAATTAGGATTAACTGGTTTGCTATTTCTTTACTTTGTTTAGCTTTTTTCTCCATATTTGGTATCCTTTTAGCAAGGCTTTGGATATCTGCTAATGTCAACTCTGTTTCTATTATTTCATTATCAGAAATAGGATCAACTCTTCCCTCAACGTGTATAACATCTTGGTCGTCAAAGCAGCGCAGAATATATAGCAGCGCAGAATATATAATATACAATCCACCTCTCTAATATGTGACAAGAACTGATTGCCACGTTCCTGCCCTTCGTGGGCCACTCTGACTAACCCAGCTATATCTACAAACTCAATCTGAGCATAAATGGTATTTTGTGACACTCCAAGTTCTGCTAATTTTTCTAACCTTTTATCTGGAACTGAAACGCAACTAAAATTTGGATCGATAGTACAAAAAGGGTAATTTGCAACCTCAGCAGCAATACTGCTAGTTAATGTATTAAACAAAGTTGATTTACCCACATTTGGTAACCCCACTATTCCACACTTTAAAGTCATTTTGTCCTCAATTTAATTTGTATTATGCACCGCTAAAAGAAACTTATCTTTGCCGTCTTTCATTAGTATATGAATGTTTTTAACAATTTTTTCTACCGACACATTAATTATTTCGTTCTGCTTTTTAGTAAATTTTTTCAGTACGTAATCACTAACACCGCTTTTGTATTCTGGCTTAGATATCCCTATACGCACTCTCCAATAATCTGCACCTATATACTGATCAATAGATCTCAAACCATTATGGCCACCATGCCCGCCGCCTATCTTAACTTTAATTTTCCCCGTCTCGAGATTTAAATCATCGTGAAATATAAAGATCTGTTCCGGTAGAATCTTAAAAAATTTAGCAGCTTCAATAACCGCCACCCCTGAACTATTGACATAAGTAGCAGGCTTAAGAAGAGCTAAGTCATCAGAAGCCTTAGCATATAAACTATGAAATTTGTTAGCGAAACTATTCACACCATATTTCCTCGATAACTGATCTATCACTTCAAAACCTACATTATGCCGTGTTCCAATATATTCTTGTCCCGGATTACCAAGTCCAACCAGTAAATTAAGCATTGCCTTATAAAAATTGTACGAAGATCTTAAATAGCACAAAAAGATAATAATTGTAATTTGAATTTGTCATAATCCACATAATTAATGTATAAATAATTTTAAATTAATAGAAAATTTTCAAAATGCAGTTTTTTTACCATAAGTACGATTTACCTGAAGATATTGAATTTCCAGATGATATAGCAATTGATTGTGAAGCTATGGGGTTAAATATTTTAAGAGACAGACTATGTGTAGTACAAATCAGCGCTGGTACTGGTACGGCCCATTTAGTGCATTTTCCTTCTGCCGAATATGCAGCCCCAAATCTAAAAAAAGTATTAAGCAATGAAAAAAGGGTCAAAATATTTCATTTTGCACGATTTGATTTAGCTATAATAAATCACTACCTCGGTATCAAATTAAAGAATATATATTGTACGAAAATTGCTTCAAGATTAAGTAGAACCTATACTGATGCGCATAGCCTAAGAGAGCTTTGCAGCGAACTCCTTGAGGTTAAAGTTTCTAAGCAACAGCAATGTTCTGACTGGGGGACTAAAGAATTAACTCAGCAGCAAATAGAGTATGCTGGATCGGATGTCTTATATTTGCATGCTCTACGTACAGCTCTTAACGAAATGCTTATAAGAGAAGATAGAAAGGATTTAGCGCAACAGTGCTTTGATTTTTTACCAATTAGAGCAACACTTGATCTTCTTGGTTGGGGCCAGATAGATATATTTGCTCATCATTAAGTTTTTTGAAAATGATAAGATACGGTAGAATACTAGAAAATTTTTTAGAAATGCTGGCAGCTGAAAGGTCTGTTACACAAAATACCATATACGCATATAAGAACGATATAGAAAAGCTTTTAGAGCACACAGCTAGACTGCAACTAAAATTGGATGAGATAAATTTAAAAATTTTAGAAGACTATCTAGCAAAACTTAAACTCAATCAAGGCATTGGCCATAAAACTATTTCAAGAAAGATTTCATCGATAAGGCAATTTTTTGATTTCTTAACCTCAGAAGGTTTGATAAAAAATAATATAGCAGTTGATTTAGTGATGCCTAGAAAATCAATCGATCTTCCAAAAGCTATATCACAAAACGAGATAGATATGCTATTACAGTACGCATACAGCATCAGCACATTTGAAGGCATAAGAGCGGCAACCATGCTTGAACTTCTATACGCCACGGGGATGCGGATTTCAGAGTTATTGACACTAAAACTTCAATCTTTGCAAAACGGCCCCAAATTATTAGCTAATTATGTAATAGTAAAAGGTAAAGGTGGTAAAGAGAGAATTGTACTTTTAAACGAATATGCAAAAGAAGCTCTGGCTAAATACTTAGACATCAGAGAAGCTTTTATAAAATGCGGTACAAGAACAGATTGGCTGTTCCCTTCTTTTAATAAAGCTGGAAAGGTTACTCATCTTACTAGGCAGCGATTTGGCCAAGTTCTAAAAGAGGTTGCCATTAATGCTGGCATCAACCCAAATATTGTATCCCCTCATAAGATTAGGCACTCTTTCGCTACTCATATGCTGCAAAACGGAGCTAACCTGCGGATAGTTCAGGAGTTACTTGGTCACTCAGACATATCATCTACTCAGATATATACTAAAATTAGTAATGAGCAGGCAGCTGAGCTCGTCCTGCAAAAACACCCACTTAAAGATTTATGAATTTGCTTGATCCATTATTTAAGAAAGTCTAAGCAGTATGTCACTTCATATAGAACAAATTAGATCTAGAATACCAGCTTCAAGAATTATAGGGCAGAAGGTAACCTTAAAAGGTCGGGGAGCTGGAGAATTTATTGGTCTTTGCCCGTTTCACCATGAAAAGACGCCGTCTTTTACTGTGAGCGATACTAAAGGATTCTATCATTGTTTTGGCTGCAGCGCACATGGCGATATCTTTACATTTCTAATTGAATACGAAGGTTATGATTATAAGACCGCTTTAGAAACTCTAGCAAGTTTAGCAGGAGTTGAGCTACCTGCCTATAACAGAGAGCAGTATGATAGCCACAAGAGATTTTATGAAATCTTAGAAACTATTACTAAAATTTATCACAAAAATTTATATGAAAAGCAAGGGCAGACGGCTTTATCCTATATCAGGGCTAGAGGTATAAGTGAAGCAACTATTAAAAAACATCGACTAGGATTCGCGTCATTCGACAGACACTCGTTGATCGACGAGTTGAAGAAAAAATTTGATATAGAGGATATAAAAAAATCGCATATTCTCTCTATTAAAGAAGATGAAAAAACAACCGACCCAATGAGAGGAAGACTAATTTTTCCGATTATGGAGAAATCTGGAAAAGTAATAGCATTTGGTGGAAGAATTTTAGATGCAGGCCGACCTAAATATCTTAACTCTGCTGAAAATCCACTTTTTGAAAAATGTAAGATTTTATACAGCTTAAACTTTGCTCAAAGCTCTATGTACAGGGCGCAAAAAGTCCTAGTGGTCGAAGGCTATATGGATGTGCTAGCGCTTTCTGAAATTGGAGTAGAAAACGCAGTCGCGCCCCTTGGTACAGGCTTAAAAATTGAGCAAATTAAGGAACTCTGGAAATTAGTAGATACCCCTGTTATATGTATGGACGCTGATCAAGCTGGATCCAAGGCTGCTCATAAAATAGCAATGGAAGTCTTACCTCTAATTAATCCAGTTAAAAGATTGCAATTCGTTGAATTACTAGGAGGAAAAGACCCTGATGAGGTAATAAAAAACAAGGGAAAAAACGCAATGCTTAGATGTATCGAGAAACCCATAAATCTATCAGAATTTATTTTTAAATTTTTTAAAAACAAAATTGGCTATGTTCTACCTGAAGAAAAAGCGCTATTAAAGAATGAGCTGGACAATATAACTAAACAGATAAGAGATCATAACCTACAGAATACATACCGTAACTACTTTAAAAATGAGTTGTTTAGGTTGAATTCCTTCAACTATTTTGAAAAACAAAATGTACAACGTGATAGAAATATTGCCAGTCTAAAAAACATTATATCTGATAATAAATTCAATCACGAAAATTCTCATATTGTAACAGCATTTTACATCTTATTACGCAATCCTGAATTTTTAAATGATGACGAAATAAGTGAGGCTGTGATAAGACTTGACATTTCAGATCAAAAATTAGATAAAATTAGAGAGTTTCTACTGAATCCTAATAAGGAAAAAATCGACCTTAAAATACATGATTTAATAGAAGAGTTAAATGTAGCTGCAAACATTGTCGAGCCACAAGCTAAGACGTTCTCTCACAAACAAATTTTAATGCGTGCGTTAGAGTTACATTCGCTATATATTGTTCAGCAACAGATAAAAAAAACCGAAAAAGATCTGGTTGTAGATGGTTCAGAACATGTGTTTTCAAGGCTTATGGCGTTAAAAGACCATGAATCAAAATTGAAGAAACAACTAAATATAATCTAAAAACAGAGCAAAATTATATGTCAACAGCAAAGAAAAAAGATACTCCTCCTGTAACAAATAACAAAGAAGCATTATTGAAGGATCCTTTAAAGAAAGTTAAGGATAGCCCAATAATTACAGATGACGAGCTTAAAGCTTTATCAAATGCACAAGATACTGAGAGTGATACCGTACTAGATCCAATTGAGTGTATATCTATCGGAGGCTCAGGACATTGTGAAGAGGATGATATAGAGTTAGATTTATTTGGTAATAAACCAGAGTCTGATTCAGAGCTAACTTCAGAAGCTGAAGAAAACGATGATGCTGCACCAAGAAGTGATGACCCTGTTAGGTTCTACTTAAAAGAAATGGGCGGGCAAATCCTTCTTACTCGGGAAAAAGAAGTTGAGGTTGCAAAAAACATCGAAGAAGGATGCAGAAAAAGAATTGCTTATCTTTGCCATAGTCCTTTGGCAGTGCGTTCTATTATAAAATGGTACGAGGATTTAACCCATGACGTAATTAGTCTAAGAAACATCATAGACTTGGATGCTAGATATTCTGAAGAATTCCAAAAACATGATTTTTCCAGCTCTGAAACCGAAGAAAATGAGAAATTCGATACAAATGAAGAAGGAGCTGAAGAAGCAGAGGAAGACTGCTTCGAAAATGCTTCCATTCTTAGAATGGAAAGCGAATTAAGGCCTAAAGTTATAGAGGCCTTAAGTAAAGCATTTAAACTTGGAGAAGAGATATTAAAGCTGCAGCAAGAAAAACTTGCATTAGCTCTAAAGGGGGCAAAGCTAGACAAAGTACAGCAAGATAATTATGAAAATTTAATTTCTCAGCTTTCAGATGTAATGTTGGAATTGAAATTGAATGAAAGCAACATAGAAAAGCTTTTAGAAGAATTATACGGGGCTAACAAAAATCTCATTAAACTGGAGATGAACTTCCTAAAACTTGCGATGGAATGTGGAATCGATAGAAACGTATTTCTGAAAGATTATTTAGGAAATGAATTGAATCCAAATTGGATTGAAAAAGTCTCTCAAAATCCTAAATATAGCAAATTCATTGAGAATGAAAAGGTAGAAGAATTTCGTCAACAATTGCGTCAAATTGCAGCTAACCTAGGTATTGATATAGAAAGCTTTAAAGAATTAGTAGTGGAAGTGCAAAAATCTGAAAGGATGGTAACCAGAGCTAAAAAAGAGATGATAGAAGCTAATTTAAGATTAGTCATATCGATTGCTAAAAAATATGCTAATCGTGGTTTACAATTTCTAGACTTAATCCAAGAGGGTAATATCGGTTTAATGAAAGCAGTAGACAAGTTTGAATATAGAAGAGGGTACAAATTTTCAACCTACGCTACATGGTGGATAAGACAAGCTATAACTCGCTCCATTGCAGATCAAGCAAGAACCATCCGAATTCCTGTCCACATGATAGAAACGATTAATAAGATTCTTCGCACCTCAAGGCAAATTATGCATGATATAGGTAGAGAACCAACGCCTGATGAGATCTCAAAAAAACTTGGCATGCCAGTTGAGAAGGTAAGGAAAGTTTTAAAAATTGCCAAAGAACCAATGAGCCTAGAAAATCCTGTTGGAGCTGAAGGCGATGAAGGAAGCGTCCTTGGGGATTTTATCGAAGATAAAAATGCCCTGCAGCCAATTGACTCGGCGGTGCGATCCAATTTAAGAGAAGTAACTACTAGAGTTCTTGCCTCTCTTACTCCAAGAGAAGAAAGAGTTCTACGAATGAGATTTGGTATAGGAGTCAATACTGATCATACTCTTGAAGAAGTTGGACAACAATTTTCGGTCACCAGAGAAAGAATTAGGCAAATTGAAGCAAAAGCTTTACGCAAACTTCGCAGGCCTAATAGAGCTAAAAAGCTTAAAGGTTTTGCATAAATATAAGATGATACTATGAAACTAGAAAAAATATATCCGCACCTGGAAATGGGTAATTCTTTAGCACAAGCTGAAGAAGAAATAATTAGTAGGTGGCAGTCGCTTGAAATATTTGCAAAGTCGATTAAAGGGGATACGGATTATATTTTCTATGATGGACCGCCCTTTGCAAATGGGCTCCCACATTATGGTCACCTTCTGACTGGTTTTATCAAGGATACCTTTGCTCGCTATCATACAATGCTAGGTCAGAGAGTAGAACGTCGGTTTGGCTGGGATTGTCATGGGTTACCTGCAGAAATGGCAGCAGAGAAAGAGCTCGTAGTTTCTGGAAAAAACGAAATAGAAAATTTTGGTATTGGCAATTTTAATGAATACTGTCGAACCTCTGTTCTAAAATACACTAAAGAATGGCAGCACTATGTCAACAGGCAGGCAAGATGGGTTGACTTTACTAATGACTATAAAACCATGGATAAAAATTATATGGAAAGCGTTATTTGGGCCTTTAAGGAGCTTTACAAGAAAGGACTAATTTATGAGTCAATACGAGTTATGCCTTATTCGTGGGCCTGCCAAACTCCTGTTTCAGATTTTGAAACTAGAATGGATAATGCTTATAGAGAAAAGCAAAGTAAAGCAGTTACAGTTGCCGTTAAGCTGAAGGATAAAATACAGGATTTACAAGACCTACCTACTTACTGTTTAATTTGGACCACAATGCCATGGACATTACCTTCAAACCTTGCAATTGCTGTTAATAAAGACATAGAATATTCAGCAATTCTTAAAAATGATAAAGTTTATATTATTGCTTCAGCTTTATTACATAAATACAAAAACGAAACCGGAGAAAATATAGTAAAATCTATCAAAGGCAGCGATTTATTAAATAAAAGATATTATCCTATATTCAACTATTTCGCTGACCATAAAAACGCCTTTATAATACTACACGGTGATTTTGTAACCATAGAAGATGGCACGGGCATGGTACATGTAGCTCCTGGTTTTGGTGAGGATGACTTTAATTTATGTCAACAGCATGCAATAGAGATAGTATGTCCTGTTGATAACGCTGGTAAATTTGTTTTTCCGGTCACAGATTATGCAGGTAAACAAATTTTTGAAGCCAATGATGATATTATTATTTACTTAAAAAAACAAAATTTATGGTTAAAGACGGAGCAGTATATTCATAATTATCCACATTGTTGGCGTACTGATACTCCTTTAATATATAAAGCAATTCCCTCTTGGTATATTAGAGTTACTGAAATCAGAGAGCAGATGCTTAAAAATAATCAACAGATCAATTGGATACCTGGTCACATTAAAGATGGATTGTTCGGAAAGTGGTTAGAGAATGCAAGAGATTGGTCGATTTCCCGCAATAGATATTGGGGCTGCCCTATTCCTGTATGGCAAAGCGATGATCCTGAATATCCATGTATAGAAGTTTATGGCTCAATCAGAGAACTTGAAGAAGCCTTTAATGTTAAAGTTGAAGATTTGCATAGGCCCTTTATAGATACCCTAACAAAGAAAAACCCAAAAGATCCTACTGGCGAATCTACACTAAGACGAGTAAAAGATGTGTTGGATTGCTGGTTTGAAAGTGGTTCAATGCCTTATGCACAGCAACATTATCCTTTTGAAAATAAAGAGAAATTTGAAAATAATTTTCCTGCTGATTTTATAGTTGAATATGCAGCCCAAACTAGAGGCTGGTTTTATACGTTAATGATCTTATCTACTGCACTTTTTGACAAACCCCCTTTTCTGAATTGCATTTGCCATGGAGTTATATTAAGCGAGGGAGGACAGAAATTATCCAAACGTTTAAAAAACTATGCCAACCCTAATGAAGTTTTTGAAACCATTGGGGCAGACCCATTAAGATGGTTTATGCTTTCATCTGGAGTTATGCGAGGAAGTGAGCTAGTTATAGATAAAGAAGCAAAAGTAATAAGAGAAGTATTTAGGTTGGTCATTAAACCAATTCTAAATTCATATAATTTCTTTTCCATGTATGCTAACGCTGATCGGATTAAAGCTTGCTTCGATCTCTCATCGAAAAACTTCATGGATCAATACATAATATCTAAGTGCTTAAAAACAATTAGTATTATTAAAAAAGCAATGGATTCATATGATACAGTGACGGCAACTAAAGCTTCTGAAAGTTTTTTCGAAGTTTTAACTAATTGGTATATAAGAAGATCGCGGGAACGTTTTTGGAAATCTGAAATAAGCGAGGATAAGTTGGCAGCATATAATACTTTATTTAGTGTCCTGGTTTTGATGTCTAAGGCTATCGCTCCATTACTGCCGCTTACTACAGAATCTATTTTCCTAAGATTATATTATAGCGCTAATATTTCAGATGATACCAGTGTACACTTGGAAAAATACCCTGAAATCGACATCTCCTTAATTAAGGAGGACTTAATTGAGAGTATGGATCGGGTCATGGACGCTTGTAATGCGGTATTATGTCTACGTAATGATCTTGGAATTAGAGTAAGGCAGCCTTTATCAAGAGCTACTTTTGTCGGGGTTGCGGAAGGCTTGAGCGATGATATGAGCAAGCTAATTTTGGATGAAATTAATGTAAAATCATGGGAAAGCTTACCAAAATCTGCAATAACTAAGTATGCTAATCTTAAAATAAAGTTAAATCTGCAAATAATTGGGAAAAGAATTCCAACATACGTAAAACAATTGATCACAGCCTCAAAAGCAGATAATTGGTATATGCAAGATAATAAAGCGATTTTGGATGGTATTGAATTATTACCTGAAGAGTTTTCTATTACCTTAGAATCAAAACCTAAATATAAAAATGTAGCCAGTTCCTTAACCACAAATGATGCTTTAATCATTCTTGATACTGAGATTACCGACTCATTAAAAAGAGAAGGTATTGCAAGAGACATAGTGAGAATTATACAGCAAGCAAGGAAAGACAAGAATTTCTCTATCACAGATAGAATTAAAGTATCTTTAACCACTAAAGATGAGCTCATCGCTACCGCCCTAAATGAATGGCAAGATTATATAGAAAGTCAGACCTTAGGTAAATTTTCTAAAGATTTAGAAGATTTAAGGACAGGAGAGGAATTTGATCTAGAAGATGGAAAAGTGACTTTGCAAATTGAATAAACCTGAAGGTAATAGTGGCAGATGTGTATCAGGAAACTGAATAAGTTAAACATGAGACAGGAAGCGAACCTAGTCATCTCTTACTATCTTGCTAAAGATTTTTCAACTCTTCATTCACTAGCTTCTTGAACTTGAAGGATTAAACATGCTTATCCAAAAGCCTATCTACGCAAGAGAAAATTTGCGCCCTTTAAGACTCAATTCT
>JALDTH010000027.1 GCA_030073355.1 Candidatus Midichloria sp.
TGGATCAAATAAAACTAGGATAGTTATAACTTTGGAAAGCGTCATCATAGATGCTAGTTTCCTTTGCCTCTGTGAGTGTTAATACGAAAAATAGAAGCTCAAATTGTGTGAGACAAAACTCAAGGCTTAAGTTCCGACACCACTGAGAAAGCCAAGCAGATAAATATGTTAGTGCTTTAGAAGAAAAGAGATCAAAGAGAGGTTTAAGTATTAGATAAAAAATTATTATTTGGCAACCGGAAGAGTGATGAAGAATTCCGTATACTTTCCATACTCAGAGTTACATTCTATGGTTCCTCCCATATTATGAATTAGTATTCCACAAAATGCTAATCCAATACCTGTACCTTTAGTGCCCTTTTCATGAAAAGGCTTGAATAAGTTTTTCATGTACTCCGGCTCAATTCCGATACCATTATCTCTTATGCGCAAGGAGTTTCCTTCCACTAATATAGTGATTTTTGCATCTTCTCCTGCATATTTAAAGGAGTTGTTAATAAGATTTTTTAAGACCTGCTTCATATATTGTTTGGTTCCAAAAAACTTGAAATCATTGACCTGTTTTAAAATGATTCGATTCTTTTTCTCAGCCTCGAGCATATAATCGTCCAATACTTCTTGGATAACTTCAACCATTGAGTAAACTGAGCCATATTCAGTACCTCGATGTTTTAAGAGCATTAGTAGTACGTCAACAACTTTTTTAGCTTCTTTTGAAGTTTTTACTAAATCATACGGTAGGCTCTCAAATATCATCTTATATTCTGCTTCAGGTATAGTAAGGACATAGTTAATAGAGCCATCAGGCTGTTCTTTTTTTACTACTTCTTTGCTTGAAGTTGAAGCTAAATCAGATAAAGTCATAGCAATCATTTGAATTGTGGCTATAGGAGTGTTAACTTCATGGGCTATAGCACCGCCAAATAGCTCCATATGCTCTAATCTTTTTTCTTGGATTTTCTCCTTATCTCTAATAAAGAGGAACATTATGATTAACAAAAAGCCGTAAAGATAGAATAAAAGTAAGATATCTCCCGAGAGAGTATAGTTAGGGTAGAATTGATAAGATAGGGAAGTATATAATAGATAGCCTACAAGGGATCCAGAAAGCATTAGTATACCAAAGCTAATCCAATCAGTTATGATAAATAGTAGGATAATAGATAAAATCGCATTTAGTAGCCAAAATTCACTCGTATAAGTAACAAAGATGGTATAGCTAGCAGTAAACGGTATGCAGAAGAATAAGCAAAAATACCAGTAGAGGGCATAGTATCTGTTCTTGGATTTTCTCGTCCAATATTCAGCAAATAGCAATATAAGGCATAATAAGATAGATATAACACGTAAATATATAATTGAATCGTGTAGAACATTTCCTGTTACGTTCACTACGATTAAAGGCATGAAATAATTTACAGCTATAAATAAGCAAAAAGAGTAGCTTTTGGTGCCACTTTTTTCAATTTGACTCTTCATAAATTCAGCAATTACGCCATAAATTTTTTCTATCTTTCTTCTAGATACTATATTAAATATCTCTAACTGCTCATATACGTATCGTTTCCCCCCATATTTTTGTAAATAGTGAATAGAAAATAAACTAACTCCGCTTCCTAAGATTCCTAAGGTTAAGCTAATTATTGAAAATTCTCCCGCTATTGAATGTCCTGCTAAAATGAAAAATATAGCTAGAATTGTCGAGATGACAAAAGATAAGTTGTTAGCCCGGAATCCTAGGAAACCAGCTGCTAAAGGGACTAAAATAACTGGTTGCCAAAAATTATCTGCTATCCATAACAGCGAGAAAATATTACCTTTTGATAATGCTAAAAGCGTAGATAAGATAGTAATTGAAAATGTTGCAGTATATAGTACGAACAACTCTTGCTTTACAGTGATATCTGGGAATATTTTTTTTATAATATTCTTTGTACATACCAGACTCGCGTAACTAAGCCACGAATTAGCTGAGGACATTATAATGGCAATTAAGCCTGCCAGTACTAATCCTTTAATTCCAGTGTTGGTATAACTTGAAATAAAGTGCATGAAAGCAAATTTTGGTTCTAAATCTAGAGATTGTGCCTTGATTAGAAAGGAGATAATGCAAGTTAGGACAGTAAACGGAATTGCTACAGTCATTACTATCTTTAGGGATTTTATAAGTCTAATCCTATTGTAAGCCATTAAGAATCGTTGTACGTGCATGCTTTCTGCAGCAGGTACTATACTATAGAGTACCAAACTTAAAAATACCCATATATTTGATAAATTGAGATCTAACTTAAACAAATTTGCATGGACATTGCTGGTCAAGGTTTTGTATTCATTATGATATGCTGTGTAGCAAGCCAGTGGAAGCGTGACCAGAAAAATATATAAGTGAAATACCTTTATAAACTCGACCTGTTTTGCTTTGCCTATAATTGAGTAGAGGGTTACTAGAAAAGAGCCTACTGCAATACTGAATCTGTATGAAAGATCGAAAAAATAACTGAAAATATAACCAAAAGCTGCTAGTTGACAAGCCACCATTCCTTTTCCAAAGAGCACGGTTGCGATATCGGTAATCCATCTGCCAGGGTACCCATAAAGTCTTTGCATTATATCACTTATTGATAAACAGCCTTTAAATTCTCCAGTGCGTTCTGCATATACCTTCAGTATAAGCAGCCAGGATAAAGGAGCTAGGATTCTAGGAATTGCAAAAAATAAGCCGTATAGATAAATATTTTCTATTGTGCCAATTGTAACAGTGCTGATTGAGACGGTAAGTATAGCTGAGATAGCAATAGTATTATGCCATCTACTGTGATCATTAATAGAATATTCGTTGTTGAGGCTTATGGCTTTATAAAAGGCTGTTGCTAAATAACCTGTTATATAAATAAAAATGATAATTCCATCAATAAGCTCTAGAGATCCCACAAATCCTCCTGTTATATAGTATAGCTGCCTGTTCTAAAAGTCCAGTGTCGTAGATCGTACTCAAGATTTATTTTGTATAAACTTGTAGAAGAGTTTTACCTATTAAGCCAGGAGATTCGGATATAGTTATTCCTGCGCTTTTCAGAATTTCAATTTTACTTTCAGCTGTATCGCTTCCTCCAGAAATGATGGCACCAGCATGTCCCATCCTTTTGCCAGGCGGGGCAGTACGCCCAGCAATAAAACCAACCACGGGTTTTTTTATCTTGCTATTTTTTATAAAATGAGCGGCATCAGACTCAGCATTTCCGCCGATTTCTCCAATCATCACTATAGCTTCTGTTTCTGGATCGTTAAAAAACATTTCAATAGTGTCAACGAAATTAGTTCCATTTATTGAGTCACCGCCAATTCCTACACAAGTTGACTGTCCCAAGCCAACTGCAGTAGTCTGCGCTACTGCTTCATAGGTTAGAGTGCCAGATCGTGAAACAATGCCGATTTTCCCTTTTTTATGTATATACCCTGGCATAATGCCAATTTTGCATTCTTCTGGAGTAATAACGCCTGGGCAATTAGGGCCAATTAGCCTAGTTTTAGATCCAATTAGCGCTCTTTTTACTTTCATCATGTCAAGAACTGGGATACCTTCTGTAATACAGATAATGAGCCTAATGCCTGCGTCAATTGCTTCTAATATGGCATTTGCAGCAAATGCGGGAGGAACATATATTACAGACGCATCGGCACCAGTTCTAAGAACTGCTTCTTCAACTGTATTAAAGACTGGTAAATTTAGATGGGTTGTACCTCCTTTTCCAGGGGTCACCCCTCCAACCATCTTTGTTCCATATTCTTTGGCTTTTTCAGAGTGGAATGTACCTTGTTGTCCGGTAAAACCTTGGCATATTACTTTGGTTGTGGAATTCACTAATATTGACATAATCTTATTTTACTCCAATTGCCTTAACTATCTTTTCAGCCGCATCAATTAAATCATTAGCAGATTCTACATCTAATCCAGAATTATTGATAATCTCTTTACCTTTTTCTGCATTTGTACCCTCTAAACGCACTACAACTGGTACCTTAATGCCAACTTCTTTTGCAGCGGTTACAACACCATTAGCAATGATATCGCAGTGCATTATGCCACCAAAAATGTTAATCAAAATGCCCTTAACTTCCGGGTCTGCAGTAATGATTTTAAATGCTTCGGTTACTTTTTCAGTAGTCGCACTTCCGCCAACATCAAGGAAATTAGCAGGTCTTCCCCCATGCAGCTGTATAATATCCATAGTTGCCATTGCAAGGCCTGCGCCGTTGACCATACAACCTATATTACCGTCCATTTTTACGTAATTTAGATCAAAATTTGCAGCTTGAACTTCCAAAGGGTCTCTTTCCTCAGGGTCGTCTAAAAGGGCAATATCTGAGTGTCTATAAAGAGCATTGGGGTCAAAATTAAATTTTGCATCTAACACCACAAATTCACCATTGTTAGTTTCAATCAACGGATTTATCTCAATTTGACTCGCATCAGTTTCAATAAAAGCCTTATATAAGGATTTAACAAAAGGCGCAAATTTTTTGCTTTGAGCAGTGGTAAATTTAAATGCTGAAATGATTTTTCCAATATGAAAATCTTGTAAGCCCATCACAGTGTCTATTACAACTTTAATGATTTTTTCTGGAGATTTTACAACCACTTCTTCTATATCCATTCCACCTTCTGTTGAAGCTATTAATACTACGGAGCTAGTATTGCGATCGATGACGATGGAGAAATAATATTCCTGCTTAATGTCGGAGCCTGACTCAATATGTACTCTTTTAACTATTTTGCCTTCTGGTCCAGTCTGATGGGTAACAAGCTTCATACCTAACATAGACTCAGCAGTTGATTTGACTAAAGTGATGCTTTTGAGTACTTTTACTCCACCAGCCTTACCACGTCCGCCCGCATGTATTTGTGCTTTAACCACCCAAACTTTGGTATCCAATTTCTTAGCTACAGACTCTGCCTCAGAAGGTGAAAAAGCTACATATCCTTCAGGAACTTTAACTCCATATTTTGAGAGAAGATCTTTAGCTTGATATTCATGTATATTCATTGAAATTCCCTAAAATTCATATGTCATCAACCAAGATTAATACATTTATTTTATATTAATCACAACTAATTTCAACTTGATAAAAATACATTTTATATAATTTTTTATATTTTTACCATTTTTTGTATTTAAATTGATTTTCTGAGAGATTCTTGTAAAATAATGGGGCCCACAACAGTAGGGCTATGGTGATAAACATAACTTATAATAGATATTTTGGACTCGGGGGCAGTACCCGGCACCTCCACCTACAAATTTTATGGGGGTGAACTAGCTTCGACAGATATTAAAAAAAGTTATTTTTACTCGGTAAGATACCGCCGTGATGGATCAAAAAAAGTAAATGCAAACAATAAGTTTGTACCTGCTAATAGCAACTTTATGCCAGCTCTTCAAGCAGCATAATATAAGCTAACTAGCGCGGTTTTGGGCTTGCCGGGCAACAGAAAAGCCCACAAATTTTTGTGTAAGTAGAATATGATTTACGATCAGCGGAATATATTTGCAAAAATATTAAGGAAAGAGGTCCCTTGTAAAAAAGTTTATGAAGATCGATATGCGTTAGCGTTTCATGATTTACATCCATCAGCACCGGTACATGTACTTGTCATTCCAAAAGGAGAATTTATTTCTTTTAGCCATTTTGTTAGTATCGCTAATCAGGATTTTATGGTGAACTTTTTTATTTCTGTCCAAAAAGTTATTAAAATATTAGAAATTGAAAACTCTGGCTATCGAATGATATCTAATTGTGGAGTTGATGGCATGCAAGCAGTACCGCACTTTCATATTCACATTTTGGGTAAAAAACGGCTGGGTGTATTGGTTGCTGGTGACAATTTTCATACTTAATAGAATTCCAGGTTTTATAATAAATCTAGAAAAAGAAATGATGAGATTCCAACTCCTAAAAATAAAACAGTTCCTAATTCTAGAATTTCTTCAGTATCATTTAGCGATTCGATAGTGCCATATGTGTATGATTCTAATAATCCAGGAATAGATATGGTAATCAAAATTGATACAGAAAATCTTAATACAGAAGCTAGTAAAGGCCTAGATCCAATTTATGTTTTATTTCAAGTTAATTCTTTGATATCATTTGTATTTCAAACCTAATTATATTGCAATCAAGAGAAAAAATTATTATCATTGGGATAACTTTACTGAGCCCAATGTTAAAGAAATTTTAATAAAATGCAAGATTCATTATTTATTCAAGAATCCTATAAGGTATTGGCACGAAAGTATCGACCTAAGTCTTTTAACGAGTTGATTGGTCAAGATATTTTAGTTAAGACTTTAACTAACGCTATAAAAATGAATAGATTCCCCCATGCTATATTATTAACTGGAATTAGAGGGACAGGGAAGACTACCACAGCAAGAATTATCACGAAAATAATGAATTGCCAAAGTATTGATCTACAAAATGAAAGTCTTACCCCTTGTGAAAGGTGTTATAGTTGTATTAACATTGCTTCTTCTCAACATACAGATGTTTTGGAGATGGATGCTGCAAGTCATACTAGTGTTAATGATATAAGGGTTATAATAGAAAACGCCCATTACGCTCCTGTATCATCTCGTTTTAGAGCATATATAATAGATGAAGTACATATGCTTTCAATAAGCGCGTTTAATGCTTTATTGAAAACTTTAGAGGAGCCGCCACAGCATTTGATTTTTATATTTGCAACCACTGAAATTCAGAAGATTCCACTAACAATTCTGTCGCGCTGCCAAAGATTTGATTTACGACGCGTTTCAACAGAAGTTCTAAGAAGCCATTATTTAAATATTCTAGAGCAAGAGAATATCAGTATAGAGAATGAAGCAATTGATCTTATAGTAAAAGCAGCGGATGGATCAGTAAGAGATGGATTATCTATTTTAGATCAGGCTATTGCTTTGAGCCATGGAACTATAAAAGATGAGTTAATAAGGGATATGCTCTGCATAAATAACAAGGTAAAGATAATTGAACTGTTCATGTATTTGATTGCAGGAGATATAAAAGAGTTATTAAATTTAGTTGCTGACCTTTACAACTCTGGCAGTGATCCAGTAATGATTGTTAACCAATTATTAGAATTGGTTTATGAGATATCCAAGTTTAAAACTTTAAGTGATAATAATTATCTTACAGGCTTTAGTCAGTCACAATTAGAAAAAATACAACTACTACAAATATCTTTTTTAGCACGGAGTTGGCAAATGCTGCTAAAAGGACTTGAGGAAGTTAAAATCTCTATAATGCCTTTACAAGCCTTAGAAATGGTATTAATCAGATTATGCTACTTAAATGCTTCTATAACGCCTGAAGAAATTTTGAGCAAATTAGAGGGCAGCAAGCTAGATGACGATAGACATAGCGAAAGCAAACCGGCTCCAGTCCAGAGTACTAAGCCTAGCCTGAAAGTTAGTGATGTAGATACCCTGTTAACTATCTTATATGAAAAGAACGAATTAGATCTTTATTACATGCTACATAACGAAGTTGCTATAGTAGAATTTGAGAAAGGAATGATGAAGATTAATCCACTAAATTATTCGCCTCATGGTTTAGTGAATATTCTAAAAAAGAAGCTAAAAGAGATTACAAAAATAGAGTGGAATATTGAGCTGGTCAAAGATGAAGCTTTAACAATCGGGTTACAAAATAAACAACAACAAGAGGAAAAAAAAGAAGCTATTGCCAGCAATGATATGGTAAAGGAAGTTTTGAATCACTTTACAGGAAGCAAGATAATTGATATTAAAGTTCGTTAACCGTTAAATCTAAGAGGAAATATGAATATTCAACACATGATGAAACAAGCACAGATGCTTCAGAAAAAAATGAATGATATGCAACAACAACTTGAAAATGTAGAGGTTATAGGGACAGCAGGGGGAGGACTTGTTACTTGTGTGGCAACCGCAAAAGGAGTGATCAAAAAGGTTAATATAAATAAAGATTTAATGAATCCCGAAGAAGTTGAGGTTCTTGAAGATTTAATATGCGCAGCGCTCAGTGATGCAAGAAGAAAAGCAGACGAACTTGTTAATCAAAGTATGAGTAGTTTAGGGCTGCCTCCGGATATGATGCAAATGATGTTCTTAGTTAATGCTATATTTACACTTATATAAATTTATATCTCTTCTGTTATATCCAATTTGGTTTCTGCTGCTTAAAAAGAGAATCAAAAAAGGAAAAGAGGACGAGGGGCGGTATCTAGAGAAATTAGCAGTGATGTTGGCTAGAAGACCTAAAGGGAATTTAATATGGTTTCATGCAGTTAGTGTGGGTGAGATCAATATTATAATATCTCTCATTAAGGTTTATCATAAAAAATTTCCTGCAGATAATTTTTTGATTACTACCACTACAGTTACTTCAGCAGAAGTTTTCGAAAAAGCTAAGATACCGAACTCTATACATCAGTATTTGCCAATAGATGTACCATTCATTGTTGAAAAGTTTTTTAAGCATTGGAGACCTAATTTATCGATTTTTACTGAATCAGAAATTTGGCCTAATCTGTTGTTAACGGCCAAAAAACACAGTCCTGTATTGCTAATTAATGGAAGACTCTCAGAGCAATCGTTTTCTAAATGGAAGAATATAAAATCTTTAATGATTAGTTTGCTTAAAGTTTATGACTTAGTGTTACCTGGTACTTCCGTAGACTTAAAAAGATTTAGCTTTTTTTATCAAGATAATATTCACTATCTTGGGAATTTAAAAAATGCAGCTCCTCCGATGCCCTATAATTCTTCTCTACTCAAAAAATTAAAGGGAAGTATAGGAAATCGTAAGATAGTAGTATATGCGAGTACTCATAGGGGCGAAGAAGAAATTATTGTAAATGTACACGAACAGTTAAAGCAACATTATAAAGACCTTTTAACTATTATAGTTCCTAGGCATATAGACAGAACGGCCGAGATACTCAGAATGACCGCTTGTCATAAGCTCAATGTTTCGTTGTATACTGACAATAATCATATTATTAATAGTAAAGATGAAATATATATTGGTAATGTAGTGGGGGCGCTAGGCACCTTTTATCGATTAGCGGAAATAGCATTTGTTGGTGGTTCCTTAGTTGAAAGAGGAGGGCACAACATACTAGAGCCAGGTAAACTTGGATTAGCGGTGCTGGTTGGGCCACATACTTTTAATTTTACTGAAATTGTACAGGGTTTTCTAAAAGAAGAAGCGGTAATCATTACTTCTAATCAAAAGGAACTTTATGAGAGAATTAAGAGTTTGTTTAATGATAATGAATACCTTAAAAAGGTACAAAAAAACGCTTTGAAGGTCTCAAAAAGTCAAGATGAAGTGATGAATTTATATATTGAAACTATTAATAAATTTCTTATTGCATAATTTATGTGTGATATCTTGGCAGTATACTAGGTTTTTGATAAGAGAATTTCTTGCTTCATTGTAAGCTCTATTTTGTAGTAACCATGTCCAATCATTTCAGTTTTAAAAACTGGTATAGATTTATTGTCTAACGCTATTCTATTTAAAGCATCGGTTACTTTAGCTCTGCATTGGTGGAAAGTTCCAAAAACTACTGCTTTTAAGCTCTCTAGTTTTCTTGCTTGGTATAGAGATGTTCAAGCATTCTATCAATTCTGTAGGGTATTACCTCTTCTATGATTAAGATAATTCTATCTTAGGGCACAACCCCGAGCTTGTACTGCTACTAACATTTCCCTTATAGGTGGAAATATATATTAAAATCTACTTGCTGATAAAGAAAGACTGAATTATATATTGATTTTGAGGTAGGTATTTTCCATAATCTAGAGACTCATCACTATTAATAACGAGGAAAACAATCAAGATTTAAAAAAGGTATGCAGGCCTTATGGAGTGCTGTATTACTCTGAGAAATGATTTGAGAAACTATGTAAAAACATGATAATGTATATTATGAAAAATGATGTTGTAGTTTTGTATTTAACAATGACATGAGTGAAAAAGAAAATACTTTTGATTATGTTAACTTATAACTTATAGCCTCGGTGTATCGCTACAATCCCTGATGTTAAACGAGAAAACGTAACAAATTCAAAGCCAGCCTTTTTAAGCATATTGGCAAACTTTTGTGCTTTGGGAAAGAGCTTTATACTTTCGGAGAGATATAAATAGTGGTCCTCACTTTTTGCAACCAATTTACCTATTTTAGGAATTATATTAAAAGAATAAAATTCATAAAATCTATGTAAAAGCTCGTTATTTACTTGGGAGAATTCTAAACATAAGAATCTGCCTCCGGGCTTTAAAACCCTACTCACTTCCTCTAGAGCTTTTGCTATATTAGTAAAATTTCGAATTCCAAACGAAATTGTACAGCAGTCGAATGTGTGATCCTGAAAAGGCAGATCTTCAGCATTTGCACAAATAGTTTCTAATGGTGAATCATACCACCCTTTGTTAAAACGTTTCTTGTTGCCATATTCCAACATTTTTTGGTTTAAGTCACAAATTATAGCTTTTTTACCACCCTTTTGAATAAATTTAAGAGCAATGTCTCCGGTACCTCCTGCAAGATCTAATAATATTTCTTCTCTTCCTGGGCGGAGTTCTGATATAAGCTTTGCTTTCCAAATTCGATGCAATCCGAAGCTCATTAAATCATTCATCAAATCATATTTCTTTGCGACATCGCTGAATACTTTTTGCACTTTTTCTTGCTTTTGACTTTCCTTAACGATTTGAAAGCCAAAGTTTACTTCTTTTTCTCCTGCCATAGATTTTTTATTTGGAAAAGATTTTTTTCTAATTTATTAGATAACCCATGCCTATTGCAACTAAAATATCTTTTCTTTATATTCTTTGATTTTCTCAGCATCTATTTCTATCTTCAGCTTACAGTTAGCATAATACCATAATACATTTTGAACCGCTCTTACAGCTGTGCTTCATTACACACAGTATTTCGTCTGTGCCTCCTGTTAAAGTAAAATAGCACAAGCCATAGTCACAGCTAAAAAGCTGCCAACAATTAAAAGTGATGACTCGGATCTGATCTATTTGGGGCAATTTCTGCATGTCCTAAAAGATTAAATGGACACTGATGGTTTATAAGGCCTTTTTCAAACCCCACATGTAGTATAAAACTCAGTAGAACCATTATTATTAATTTCTATGCCAAATAGAAAGGTCGTTAAGATTAATGTCTTCTGCCCACTCACTCACTCACTACTTCCAGCACATGCCAAGCTTTTTTACTGTCACCCACTAAGCTTACTATTTCCCCAGGCTATATGCTTACTATAATTCACGTACTCCTCAGCTCTTAAAATTAGGTAGTGAGCACTAACCTTGTTTGGGCGGTCTGAGTTTGTTAATAAGTATGATGAATGGAAATTACAATCTTGCTCCGGTGTTGTTTCTGTATAGTGTAGGATAGTGTAGGATAACACATTTTTTTAGTTCGTTTGCGGATTTTTCACTAAAGTTTAGCGAAGGTATATTAAGAAGCATTTGCCAGTCAAGACCTAAATTTTTGGCAAAATCTGGTATACTATATCCTCTTTAAAAAGTCGAATTTGTGCATAAAAATGTTTCTGCAGTAGCTTCTAGATTATAGCAAAAATTGGTTTGATAGGAAAAATTTTCTTGCCCATTTCATTCTATTTTAATAGAATACGCGGATAATGTTTAATAATTTTGGGTAATAAGTATGCTGAATTTGTCCGTTGTTGAAGCCTTTGCTGCAGAGACCGCGGCATTATCAAGTGGTTCTCTCTTAAGCAATTTAATGCCAATTGCTTTAATAATGATTGTTTTTTATTTTCTATTACTACGTCCTCAACAGAAAAAAATGCGGGAGCATCAAAATATGATAAAGGCATTAGAAAAAGGGAGTACTGTAGTTTTTGGTGGTGGAATAATTGGGACAATCGTAAAAAGTGATGAAGAGCATATATTAAGCCTTGAGATTGCTCCAAATGTTAAAATAAGAATCCGTAGGGAGTCTGTTACTGAACTAGTTAAAGATGAAGTAGCGAAGAAACTTATTGCTTCAGAAGAGAAGCTGGTAGAGAAAAAAGCAAGGCATGGCAAAAGTTAATTTTATAAACAAGGATGGTTCCATTTCAACAGTAGAAGCTCCTATAGGGCTTTCTATACTAGAAATTGCTCACAAACATAAGATAGACTTAGAAGGAGCATGCGAAGGGTCCTTAGCTTGTTCCACTTGTCATGTAATAATTGACGAAAAATATATAAAAAAGCTTGACCCAGCGAAAGAAGAAGAGGAAGATATGTTAGATCTTGCCTTTGGATTAACAAAAACTTCTCGGTTGGGTTGTCAAATTATAATGACTGAAAAGCTGGATGGAATAACTGTTAAATTACCAGCAGCAACGAGGAACATAATGCTTGATTAGAGGAGAAGTCTATATGAGTGATCTGCCATATCAATACATGCCCATATTAATATTTTTGGTTATTGCTCTTGCTCTTGCTTTTGCTCTATTGATAGTTCCATTTTTTGCAGCTTCGATAAGAGATGATAAGGAAAAGCTATCTCAGTATGAATGCGGATTTGAGACCTTTGACTCCAACGTACAGTCAAGGTTTGATATACGATTTTATTTAGTCTCAATTCTTTTTATTATATTTGATTTAGAAATCGCATTTTTATTTCCGTGGGCTTTAGTAATGCAACAAATTGGGATTGTGGGTTTTGTTTCTATGATGACCTTTCTGGTTGTTTTAATGATAGGCTTTATTTATGAATGGAAAAAAGGAGCCCTTGATTGGGAGTAGGTTTTTATGTTAAGTCCAACGAAAATTTTTATTCAAAAACAACAAGATACAATACTGAACCAAGCAGTTGAAGAAATTCAAGATCGGGGTTTTATTATTACTCAAATAAATAAGGTCGCTAATTGGGCAAGAAGATCATCTTTATGGCCTATGACCTTTGGGCTTGCATGTTGCGCGGTTGAAATGATGCAAACAGCAGCTAGTAGGTACGATATGGATAAATACGGTATGCTTTTTAGACCAAGTCCTCGGCAATCTGATGTTATGATTGTCGCTGGAACGCTAACCAACAAAATGGCCTCTGCACTCCGTAAAGTTTATGATCAAATGCCTGAACCCAGTTGGGTTGTTTCAATGGGAAGTTGTGCAAATGGTGGTGGTTATTATCATTATTCCTATTCAGTGGTGCGAGGGTGTGATAGGATAGTGCCAGTTGACGTGTATGTTCCAGGTTGTCCACCAACTGCCGAGGCTCTCTTATACGGTCTATTTGTTTTGCAACGAAAAATTCAGAGAACTGGCTCTATAATTCAACGGTAATAAAATAGATAGCCATTGTGATGTCTTTAATTTTAAGTATGAGATCTGCCTTTCGCCTAATTGTGACAAGCTTTACTTATAGATTAATTACTTGCTGAATGCTTCTTCTTTTCCTATAGTCTTTAAAGACATTGCTCAGCGTAATAAAACGTCTATGGTTCTTTGAAGTTACATTTGGTTCTAAATGATCAGATCA
>JALDTH010000028.1 GCA_030073355.1 Candidatus Midichloria sp.
AAATTGAGAAAATGGTTATCCTGCTTTTTCAAAACCATATCAGGTATTCTTTTTAAGATTACTTCAAACTGAGGTTAATCATATCTATGTTATTCTAGGCAAGGAGTGTGTGGATAATGCATAAAGTATTGCTCATGCTCCAACAGTCCTTCTTTGGTTCTGGTGTTGCAGATGAACTTAATCCTAGGCTTGATTTTACTCTCTGTGAAGAAGTACCTATATACGAGTCTGCTCCTATTACTTACCACTTATCGATAACGGAGTTGTCTCTTATCTGAGTACTGCTATGGTATGGGAAGTATATTGGTGAACAAAGAGATAATGAAAAGTAAATATATCGGTTTAGCTGACTTTAGAAAGTTGGTCACTGGCAACGATGCTTATTATGTAGACAAAATCACTTTTTATATACAACATGTGATAGAGAATACAGAAGGTGCGATATTGATTATTAGGCCGAGAAGAGGGGGCAAATCTTTAAACTTTGATATGCTGAAAAAATTTTTAACATTGAAGTTGATCAATTTTGTAACAAGGTCGAGCATAATTCAAACAGGATACTATTTACAGGTGGTAAAACAATTTTAAAAGACGGAAGAGTTGAATATTTTAACAGGCTTAAGAATAGCTGACGCAAAAGATGTAGGATGCATGATTGGCAAGCTAGGTAGATACTTTAGTAAGTAAGTTTAGTCTAGTTAGTCTATGTCAGGAAATAAGAGAGAAAATTTAACAGTGGTATAATGGCTATAGCATACCAGCAGGTAATAGTATGCAATTCTATATCCTTGGTCAGTAATTAACTAATCTCTCTGAGGCCTCAAAGAAACCTGGACTAGAGCCAAAGAGCTATTGGACAAATAGTGGAGCTATAGATGCGCTGCAGGACATATTATCTATTGGTTTTACCGATGCCGGTGCATTGGGAAATAAAACCAAAAGCTTGATACTTCGGAAAGAGCAGCATTGGAGTTTAGTCATAGCACATCTTTGATTCAGCAGTACAAAAGTGAAGATGGGGCACATTTATAATATAGAGAAGTTGTTCCCGCATTTATTATTCATATTCTGGCTATTTAACGGCGACTATCTGTAATGAGGTGGAATGTACGTTTTGTAGCGCCTAATTACGAAGTTCGTCATGAGTTGAATAGTAATTTGGGAGGAGATCAAGCTAATACAGAAAGCAATTGCGTAAAGAAATGATGGAGAAATTAGGAGTAAATTGGAAAAAATAGTAGCTAGAATAACTGAATTCGTGTTGATTAGTTACTATAGCTATGCTTCACAAGCAGTAAAGGCAATAATTACACATAATATAGAGAAATTGGGTGATCTTATCAATAGCGCTAAGCTAAGGTGATGATAATCAAATGAACTTTAATTTGCTGCAATTAGCAGCCATATTAGGTAATGGCAAAATATTTGAAGAGTAGAAGTTATTGCGGTAAAGAATTATTAGCTGCTAAGAAAGCACATATTATGTTTAGTGGAAAGGATTTTGCTTATCTATCACAAGAGAAAGAAGTGCTGAATCAATTTAGACAAGCCATATGAACTTTCTTTAAAGAAACCACCGGTTGAGGCTTCTTTTATTTGTTTATCTTTTGCTAAGTTTACTATCACGACCACGATTGGTGGTATTGCCATAGGCGAAATTATAAAATATCACACCCAAGACTTCATTATAGACTTAAGTCAATTTTGGTTGATAACCTCATCAAATCCCGGAGTAAGCTTTATGATTACGATTATTAGGGAAGTAATTAAATATAATAGGAAAGATATGTGCACCAATTATGATTGGTGCCAGGAAATTGATTTGCTCTCTAAGGTCAATAATACTTTACCACAATTCGCTAAACAGATGATAAAGGCTGAGCATATGTATGTTACCTTAGGATCTGAATGTAAGAACAATGTGATAAAGCTGTTGCTTATGGCTCTCAACCCTTTTTAAAGTCTGATCCTGTTATTCTTACATAGAATCATATTGATATTAATTTTACTCTTTGTGAAAGAAACTCAGTCTGCTCATATCACTTATGAAGGCTTTTAATAGTCAGTATACCAAGCTATTAATCTTGTCGTACAGACAAATCAGCCTTATCTTTCTTAATAAGAATAAAAAGTTACCGGCTTAGATATATCTTCTAGTTACTGCTTGCTTTGCAAAACGATTTACTGATTGCCTTTTCCTTAGAATTTGGCTAAAATCTCAACAAAAAAAGGTTGGCTGTGGAGAAAGATCAAAACAATTCGGTAATTAAAGTCTCAATAGAAAATGAGATGCAAAAATCCTATTTAGATTATGCGATGAGTGTTATAGTAAGCCGCGCTTTACCAGATTGTAGAGACGGCTTAAAGCCAGTACATAGAAGAGTACTCTATGCAATGCATGAAACTGGCAATACTCATGACAAGCCTTATAGAAAATCTGCGAGAATTGTAGGGGAAGTACTTGGTAAATATCATCCTCACGGTAATGATCCTGTTTATCTGTCGATGGTTAGGATGGCCCAGGATTTCTCATTGCGTGATCCATTAATTGATGGGCAAGGTAACTTTGGTTCTATGGATGGAGATTCTCCTGCGCAAATGAGATACACCGAGGTGAGACTTGCAAAAGTTGCCGCTGCTCTTTTATTTGATATTGAGAATAACACTGTAGATTTTCAGGATAACTATGACGGTTCTGAAAAAGAGCCAAAAGTGTTGCCAGCAAGATTTCCAAATTTACTCATAAATGGGGCTAACGGTATCGCAGTTGGAATGGCTACTAATATTCCTCCTCATAATATGGGTGAAGTATTAGATGCGTGTATTGCCTATATAAAAAATGATCAAATTACTCCTGAAGAACTTCTAGAGTATGTGCACGGTCCAGACTTTCCAACTGGCGGTGAAATCTTGGGTATTAACCGTATACGCCAAGCACTACTTACTGGAAGAGGCTCGATAACTTTACGGGGCAAGGTTGAAATAGAAGCTTTCGGGAACCGCAAAGCTTTAATTATTACCGAGGTTCCTTATCAGGTTAATAAAGCTGAGCTGATTAAATCTGTAGAAGAGTTACTGAAAGAAAAAGTTATTGAGGGGATTTCTGAGATTAGAGACGAGACTAATAAATTAGGGGTCCGTGTTGTTATAGAATTAAAAAAGGACGTAGTGCCTGAGATCATGTTGAATCAGCTTTATAGCCATACCCAACTACAGACTAGCTTTGCGGTGAATATGCTTGCTCTTCTGGATGGCAGGCCAGCTGTAATGAATATTCATAGCGTTGTAAGAGCGTTCGTAAAATTCAGAGAAGAAGTAGTACGTAAGCGTACCTCATTTTTGTTAACCAAAGCAAGGGACAAAGCTCATGTTTTAATAGGCCTTGCAATTGCAGTTGCCAATATTGACGAGGTTATTGCTTTAGTTAAAAATTCTGCTGATCCTAACGAAGCGAAAGTTCAGTTGTTAAATAGAAAATGGAATGCAGAAATCGTCTTACCTCTACTTAAACTAGTTGATGACTATAGAAATGAGATAATAGATGGTGTCTGCCACTTAACGGAAGAGCAAGTCAAAGCTATTCTAGAAATGCGCCTACAAAGGCTTACCAGTCTTGAGAAAAGCAAGATAGATCAGGACTTAGCAAAACTTGGGACAGAAATTGCAGATTATCTAGAAATGCTAAGTTCTACTCAAAGGTTATACTCAATTATAAAAAGTGAACTAAAAGAGATAAAAGATAGATTTGCTACTCCGCGCCGTACTCAGATTATAACAGATCAAATAGATGTTAGTTATGAGGATTTAATTCAGCGTGAGGATATGGTGGTTACAGTAACCAGAAGTGGTTATATAAAAAGGGTACCACTTGCAACTTATAAAGCTCAAAAAAGAGGGGGGAAAGGCCGCTCAGCTATTCAAGTTAATGACGATGATATCACAACTGATGTAATCATTACTGGTACTCATACCTCTCTATTATTCTTCTCTGATTCCGGAAAAGTTTATAAAATAAAAGTTCATAAACTCCCTCTAGGTTCACTGCAAAGCAATGGCAGGGCGCTAGTAAATATTTTGAATCTTTCTACAGCAGAAAAAATCACCAATATAATGCAGGTTAATGATCAGGATTTGTTGGGCGATGGATTATATATTGTTTTTGCCACTGCAAAGGGTAACGCAAGACGTAATGCTTTGTCTGACTTTGCTCGCATACAGGCAAATGGAAAGGTGGCAATTAAGATGGATGAAGATGATAAGCTAATAGGGGTGGTAGTTTGCACTAAATTTGATCATATTATGCTTTCGACTCAACAAGGTAAATCAATAAGATTTTCAGTTGAGGCGCTGAGGGTATTCAAAAGTAGAGCTTCAGATGGTGTTAAGGCTGTAAAACTTGCAAGAAAAGATGATAAGGTGGTGTCTATTGCAGTTTTGAATGGTATTGCGATCGAGCAGGATAAAAAAGATGAATATTTAAAGATACCAGTTGAGAAAAGATTAGAGATTGCAAAACTCGACTCTGTAATGCTAGTAGAACACGCTATTGCAGATTTTAATTTAGCTTTGATTAATGCTGAAGAAGTGCTTTCCTTAGCTAAAAATGAAGAATTTATATTAGTTGTTACGGAAAACGGCTTTGGAAAACGCACCTCAGCTTATGAATATAGAGTTACAAACAGAGGGGGGCAAGGCATTACAAATGTAAATGTTACGCCGAAGAACGGTAAAGTTATTTCTACTTTCCCTATTAAAGCAGATGAGGATGTAATGTTAATGACAGGTACTGGGACTGTAATAAGAACTCAGGCTGATGCTATTAGAATTACAGGGCGCGGAGCGGTTGGTGTGAAGATAATTACTGTCCAAGATACTGAAAAGGTTACTGCTGTTGCAAAAATTCCTAACGATAATTCGGAATTAGATATTGAAAATCATCAATTAAGCCTTTAATAATTTAATTGGTTGATAATTAATGAAAATAATTCTTGTGCATAGGGTTAAGCTCTTTCTTTACTTTTTGGTTAGCTTTTTTATTATTTATTATTTGCTATTTTGTATCATAGCATACACTTTTAAAGGGGCAGTTATATTAAACCCGCGCTGTGGGATTGGTAATCAGCTGTTTCAATTTGCTGCCTCGTATTCTTTAGCTAAGAAAACTAATAGCGAATTATATATAATAGAAGGGGTAAAAGAGGACGAGCATACTTTAGACCCATTAGATAGGAATTATATCCTGGATTACTTTAATATAGAAGATAAAGATATAAAATTTACTAATAGCACTTTTATAAAAATAGTGCACTGGCTAGGTACGCATCAAATAAATAATTGGCTGAATGAAACGCTATTTGGTATTAAATCTGTCAATGAAAGAAGTTTTTTTACTTATCATAAAACAAAAAACCGTGGGGTACTTATTATAAATGACTATTTTGAGTCAGAAATTTATTTTAAGGATTTTAAGGATGAAATTATAAAGCAGGTAACCCCTAGAAATCTTGATATACAAAATTTACAACCCCTCTTGGAAGAGGTATCTAAAAATAATAGCGTTTGTATAGGAGATTTTCTAAAGGATTGTTTCTACGAAACTATGCTGCCTATAGATTATCAAAAGGAGGCTATAAGATTTGCTAATCAGATTATTCCAAAGGCAAATTTCTTTGTCTTTTCCGATAGCTTAGATTTCTCAAAAAAAGAATTGGCTGGAGAAGATAATCTTAGTTTTGTTGGCAAAGGACTTTCTAGCTTAGAGAGCTTGTTTTTGATGAGTAAGTGCAGCCATAACATTATTGCTAATAGCACATTTGGTTGGTGGGCTGCCTATCTGAATCAAACAAAAGATCATATTACTATAGCTCCAAAGTTTAAATATAACCAAAAATTTTATCAGAATATTTATGATAAACAAAAAAGCTATTGGAAAAAGGCTTTGATGAATTCAAATGCCTATCCAGAAAATTGGATTTTACTTGATAAAAATAACGATGTCATACCAGAGCTTATTAAGACTTTGCAGTTAGATAGCGAGCAAGAAATATTGGAAAATTATCATAAGAAAGAGTTTAATATTTATACAGGAAAGCTTGAAGAATTGAACCTTTGTTCTGATTATACAGGGAAAAAATATGTATGCAAAGTGAACGTAGAGGATGCAGCTCATAGTAAGATAACAGTTGTAACTGCTTACTATAAAATCAAAAGCAAATTTTCTGCTGAGCAGTATGAGAAATGGATGCAAAGCTTTTTACAAATCCCATTTAATCTAGTTGTATATACAGATGAGGAATCTGCTCCTCTAATAGAAAAATACCGTGGAGATTTACCTCTCAAATTAATAATAAGGGATTTCAAAAAGCTTTATCATTATAGCTTTTATGAAGAGTATAAGAAAATGTATGCAAACGATAGCAATAAGCAGCATTCTCCCGAGTTATATATAGTTTGGGCTGAAAAGGTTAAATTTGTTATTGATGCCATAAAGAACAATTATTATAATTCTGACTTCTTCGTTTGGTGCGATATAGGGATTTTGAGAAATTCAAAGTATTTTAGTACCCAGTTTCCTACTCTCAATTATATGACACATAATCAGATATCTGTTGGTGTGATCAATGACTTTGAAAATTATGAAATAGAAAATAAACTGGTGGCATATGGCGGTCAAGTTCAGAGAATTGCGGGTAATATTCAAATAGGTGATATCCCATCTTGGAAACTATACAATATAATAAGGGATAGAACTTTAAAAGAGTTCATGGATAACAATATAGACTCAGGTAATGACCAACGAGTTACGGGAACCATTGCTTTAAGATACCCTGATTTTATTAATTTAATTTATCCAAGCATCGATTATAAAGGTAACAGGTGGTGGTATATGTTATTAAAATTTTCTGAGAAGAACGGTAAATTATAATTGTCATATATGTTGACAGTTCCAGTATATTTGCTAACCTAGGGCTTTAAGTTTTTGGTAGATATATGGCAAGTTCGGTTAAAGATTCTAATTTTTCTTCACTAGTTTACAACTCAAAAGGTTTTGTATTGGTAGATTTCTGGGCAGAATGGTGTGGACCTTGCAGACAGCTTAGCCCAATTATTGATAAAATATCGCAGATGATGGAGGGGAAAGTAGCTGTTTATAAACTAAATATAGATGAGAATGCTGAGATCGCCTCACAACTTAGCATAAAAAGTATTCCTACGCTAATCCTATTTAAGGACGGAGCAAAGGTAGATATGCAAGTAGGCTTTAAGAGTAAAACGTTTTTAATTGATTGGTTACAATCTAAAATGAATGCCTAATGGAATATTAGGTTTTGAGCAGCCTCAAAGATTAATTAATATAGAAGCGATTTTATACCACGATTTTGGCTTGAAAGCCGAGGTTGGTATTGAGGTTGAGTTTTATCTCCATAATTGTGTAAGTATAGAAAAATTTACCGCCTTATATGGAAATACAATTATTCCAGAGCGAGGCCAGAGCGAGGCAAAGATCAGTACGAGATTAATCTAAAATCATCTTCAGATTTAGTCAGAGTATGCAATGGTTTCCATTGTCATAAGAACAAACTTTTCTCTGCTGCTACTATCCTAAATCAGCTGATTGATTTTAATCCAAAACCTATAAAAGAAGATTATGGCTCGTCAGTACATTATCATCTGAGCTTACATGATGAAAAGGGGTGCAATATTTTTGGTATAGAGGATAATACGCATATAATAGAATCGGTTATAGCATCTATTTTAGAGCTTACTAATCAATCTTTATATGTTAACAGCAGTTAATGATTTTGATAGGTTTGTGCCGCATTTTATGGCTCCGGTTAATTATTTCCGGTTAATTATTGTTGTGGTGGTAACATTACCTAGAATCCTGGACTCTCTAAAAGCAAATAAAATAATAGAATTTAGACTACCCTCTTCTAACTCAGCCACCAGAGCTAGTTATCGTTTTCCTATTAACAGCAACATTGGAAGGCTTAAAAAATAAAAAAAAGCCTATAGAAAAAATTCATGGCAATGCATATGATAGGCAATATAGGCTCACTCCTTTATTAGCAAATTTAATTGAAGCAAAAAAATGCTTTCGCTTTGTTGAAATTATTGCTAATTACACATCTCAGTATTATTAAAAGAAATTTTTATGAACAAACATATAATATTACTCGTGGGTGGAGCATCAAGAGAAAGAGAAATCTCTCAGATGTCTGGAAAAAGCGTTCATAATGCGTTATTAAATCTTGGTTGTAAGGTAACTACAGTTGATCCTGACAAAAATTTAGCCGGTGAGCTTATAAAACTAAGACCTGATATAGTTTTCAATTGTTTGCATGGTACATTTGGAGAAGATGGCTCAATACCTGGCTTACTGGAATTATTACGTATACCATATACCCATTCAGGAGTTACTGCTTCTGCAATTGCCATGGATAAAATTTTAACCAAAAAAATGGCTCAGACCTGCGATATAAATACTCCTAAATATATCAAAATTGAAAAAAGCGCTTTATTTGCAATGCTTGAAAGAGTAGAGGACCCAATGCCGAAACCTTATGTAATTAAGGCATTACGGCAGGGCTCCACTATAGGTATTTACTTCATTATAGATGAGAATAGCAATAAGCCAAAAGAAGAAGAATGGACTTTCGGAGAGCAGATACTAATTGAGGAGTACATACCAGGGCAGGAATTAAGTGTAGCAGTACTAAATGACAAAGCACTTGGAGTGTTAGAATTAAGGCCTAAGACGAATTTTTATGATTATACTGCTAAATACAGTGATGGAGTGACAGAACACATATATCCAGCTGAGATTCCTCAAGAAGTCTATCTGGAAGCCATGAAAAGAGCAGAGGAGATGCATAAAGCACTTGGCTGTAGGACAGTGAGTCGTAGTGATTTTAGATATAATAATATTGGCAACGCAGATGAATTGTTTTTCTTAGAAATAAATACTCATCCAGGTTTTACCAACCTTTCAATAGTTCCAGATATCGCCTCTCGTCATGGAATTAGTTTTGAACAAATAATAGAACAACTTCTCAAAGACGCAAAATGCGAAATAGTGCTGTAAAAATAGCAAAATATACATATCTTGATACAGATGGTAAGCAAATAAGCTCTCTTTTGCAACCTACTCGTAAGAAACCTTTTAAGAAAATAATTCGAGTAAATATTTTGTTTTTGCTAGGTGTTGCAGCTATCTTCTGTATTCTAGCTAAGTTTTATACTAGCGAGGTTGATCGGTTTGTTGATAAGTTAATCAGTAAGACAGTTATTTCTGAGCTTAATATTCGTGGTAATATTCAGGTAGGTAAAGAAGAAATAATCAATGCTCTTGATCTGTCATTACCATTAGAGATCAGTGATATAAACGCCTTGCATATTAAAGAAGAGCTTTTAAAAAATCCTTTAATTAAAGATGTAGAAGTTAAAATCAATTTGCCTAATATGTTAATTTTATTAGTAACAGAGCGCCAGCCTTCTGCTCTTTGGTTTGATCAGAAACAGTTCCACTCAATAGACGAAGAAGGATTTATAGTGAAGGCCTGTGTAGAATTTCAAGAAGAGGAGAATAAATATATAATAGCTGCGGGGATTAATTCTAATCATCAGCTGAAGAATTTACTTGAGGAATTAAAAGGCTATAGTATATCAAAAAAATTATTTGCAGTTCAGTTAATCAGTAACAGGAGATGGAATATATTGCTAAAGAATGGATTAATTGTTAAACTACCGGAAAATAACGTGAAGGAAGCGCTAGTTGCCCTAGATTTAATTTTAGAAAATTATAATCCAAGCAAACCTTTTAACATCATTGATTTACGTTTAGCTCCAGGTAAGGTATATGCAATATTTTAATGTCAAATAAGTTTGGTTAATAAAATATGATTAAGCAACGTAAGAATGTTATTGCGGTCTTGGATATCGGTAGTTCTAAGATTTTATGCTCAATTGCTAAATTTTCATTAAGCAGCGAATTAGAAGTGATAGGTTACAGCAATCATATTTCTGAAGGGATTAGGTATGGTATCATTACAAATCTTCAAGCTGCAACTGAATCGATAGCACAGGCAATCGAAGAAGCAGAAAAAAGTTCAGGGATTAGAGTGGGTAATATTTATGTGAATATTTCTTCTAATAATTTGATCTCGCATCAATTAAGTGCGGAGATAGATGTAACTGGACACGAAATCAATTCTCAAGATATGAACAAGCTATTGTTTCAAGTTTTAGATAAATATAAAGATCAACAAGTTAGCGTGATTCATTCTTTTATTTATGATTATGTTTTAGATGGTAACCGAGGAATTACTAATCCACTTGGCATGTACGGTAGCAATCTATCCTGTGAAGTGAACGTTTTGGTTACGCCAAATAATATTATAGCTAACTTAGCAAACTGTCTTTCCAAGTGTCAGCTTGATGTAAATGCTTATATTGCCTCTTCCTACGTCTCAGGGGTGGCTTGCTTAACTCCAAACGAGATGAAAATGGGAGTCGTATTAATTGAAATTGGAAGTGGTTGTTCTTCTATCTCAATGTTTGCTAATTCTCAGATGATTTTGACGGATGGTATACCGGTTGGAGGACATCATATTACAAATGACATAGCTAAAGGCTTAAGCATAAGTTATGAAGATGCAGAAAGAATAAAGATTTTATATGGTACGGCAATCAGCAGTTCTATTGAGTCTAGAGAAAATATAGAACTAGCGGCTGAGGACGAAAATGAGGAACCTACTTTAATATCTAGAGCGATTCTTGCAGAAATTATAAGAGCTAGGTCTGAAGAAATTCTTGAGTTACTTGAGCATAAAATAATTCATGCAGGTTTTTCCATTGCTAGTAATAAGATAGTTCTGACTGGGGGCAGTGCGAATTTGAATGGGCTAAAAGAATTAGTAGGCCATATGTTTTCTGCTAAGGTTAGAGTAGGCTACCCTAAACTTATAATGGGCTTAGAAAGCGAAGAAAAAAATATGGCTTTTGCTGTTTCCGTTGGTATGCTAACACATATAAGTCAAACAATAAAAGCTGCTCCCATGAGAAAGGCTAATGAGGGTTCTTCGAGCAAGAAAGTTTGGCAGTGGCTTAAGGATAACTTTATCTAATTAATTTTTAAAGAGAAAATATGATTGATTTAATTCCACGTAAAGTTCTTTTTGGTAATCCTGATAAAACTAATGCTAAGATAAGCAATGATGGACGATATATTTCTTATATTGCCCCTCTTAATGGGGTTTTGAATATATATGTTGCAGCAATCGATACTCCAAATGAAGCAAAGCCAGTAACAAATGACACAGGTCGTGGTATTAGAGTATATTATTGGGGTTATGACGATAAGCATTTGTTATATCTGCAGGACAATAACGGGGATGAGAATTGGCATCTTTATTCAGTTAATGTTGAGGACTTTACCATACAGAACCTTACAGATTTTCCAGATACCAGGATACAGGTAAATAACTTAAGTTGGCATTTTCCTAATGAAGTAATCATTGAAATGAATTGTAGACGTAAGGACCTTTTTGATCTCTATATCTTAGATTTAAGCTCCGGTTCAGTTAGAGAATTTTTTAGAAATGAAGAATATGTAAATCTCATAACTGATGATTATTTCAAATTGAGGTTTGCTCAAAAGCTGAATCTGGATGGTAGCCTAACTATTTATGAATTTGATCAAGAAGGCAATGTAAGCGAATTTATGCAAGTTGAAGCTGAGGATATTTATACTACCTCAATTTTAGATTTTGATGAAGAAAATAATCTATATATGATAGATTCTACTAATAGAAATACTGCAGCTTTAGTTCTGTTCAATCTAAAAACTAGACAAAAAACATTACTCTATGAAAATGATAAAGCAGATATCTCTTCATTGATGTTGCACCCAACTAAAAAATATTTGCAAGCTGCGAAATATAATTACTTACGAGAAGAAATAAAGGTTTTTGATCAATCGTTAGATCTCGAATTTGCTAAAATAAAAGAAACCATTAATGGTGATTTGCAAATTCTTTCTAGGTCTTTAGATGATAGTATATGGATATTTGCTGATATTAAAAGTAACGGTCCAGTTTCATATTATCAATACAATAGAACGAAAGAAGAAATGAAATTTTTATTTTATAATAGAGATTATTTTGTAAATTGTGAATTGGTGAAAATGCATCCAGTTATGATTAAGGCAAGGGATGGACTGGAGATGGCGAGTTATCTTACTTTGCCTCAGGCCTTTGATTCATCTACACTTGATGCTTTACCTCAAGCGGAAACTGTACCGCTAATTTTATGGGTCCACGGGGGTCCTACTGCGCGTGATTATTGGGGATATGATGCAGTTCATCAATGGTTAGCTAATCGTGGCTACGCGGTTTTAAGTGTTAATTACCGAGGTTCTACTGGCTTTGGTAAGAATTTTATTAATGCTGGTAATGGCGAGTGGAGCAGGAAAATGCATACTGATTTAATAGATGCTGTGGATTGGGCTATTAATAAAGGGATTACCACAAGCGATAAGGTCGCAATTGGTGGGGGGAGCTATGGCGGTTACGCCGCATTAGTCGGACTTACATTTACGCCGGAAATCTTCAAGTGTGCGATTGATATTGTAGGCCCATCAAATTTAGAGACCCTTTTAGCCACAATTCCTCCTTATTGGAAGCCACATATTGCTGCTTTAGAGAAAAAACTTGGCGGTACTCTAACAACTGAGGAAGGGAGAAACGAACTGAGAGCAAGATCGCCAATAAATTTTGTTGATAATATTTCGAAGCCTCTGTTGATAGGGCAAGGAGCTAATGACCCAAGGGTGAAGCAATTAGAATCAGACCAAATAGTGAATTTAATGAATCAAAAAGGTATCCCAGTTACTTATATCTTATATCCTGAAGAAGGTCATAGTTTTGCTAAACCTGAGAATAGATTGTCATTTTATGCAATGACGGAATTATTTTTAAATCAACATCTAGGCGGCCAATTTGAGGAATTTGGTACTGATTTGAAGGGAGCAAATTTTAAGATATTATCAGGAGACAATCTAGGGTAAAGCGCTGATAACAGTTCGTTATTAATTATTATTAAAGAAAAAGATGCGTGAGGATAAGGTAGCAATGAAGGATTGTTTGCTCAAGGGACAGAACTAATCGAAACTTGGAATGTTAGTGGATTTAAATTAAAGAGTTGTTAACTCGAGGGGTTGATGGAAAAACTCTATTGCATTTAGTGGTTATAGAAGAGCAGGAAGAGATAATAAATTTTTTGTTAAAAAAGGGCTGATATTACTAGCAAGGATAAGGCAGGGAGAAACCCTTTACAGCTTATGCATAGAGAAAAATTAATTATCATAAAAATCTCAATGTATTTACCCTCAGTTTGGAGTAAGTAGGTTTGAGTTTATTTTTCCATGAGAGAGAGGGTTTGTTGGGTTTGAAGACATAA
>JALDTH010000029.1 GCA_030073355.1 Candidatus Midichloria sp.
CTTTATCTCTAATTGCTTATTGACTCAAATCAGCTAAACCTTCTGTTAAATTCTCTCCTTAAACAGAATTGAGGTTTGGAATAATATTCACAGTTTCCTTAAGAGATCTTGTCCATTTATAGCTTTCCTTATGTTGGATGGAAGTAAGTAACTCCTTCTTGATTTCTCTCCAGAATTCTCTTCCCGTATAGGAAGATTCCAGCATTGTTGGGAAGATAACCACAAATGTGTTCCTACTATAAATAAAGTAATACTTATGAAAAACTATTAATCCCATCTTATACTTTGTATAGGCCTTTGAGAGGCTACCAAGACCTTTAGTATTAGTATGTGTATCAAAATCCAAATATGTTGTTTCCTGTACTGAAAACACTATTTTGTTATTTTTCGTCCTTTCTACTGTTTCTTTATAATGAGAGCTATAAATCTCTGTTACATCAAATTTTTATTACTAAACAATCTATATGCTCCTTCAGCTTCTTTCCACGTATTGCAACTTTCATTTATTGATTTAGAGTAGAGGCTTTTCCTTCTATAAGAGCACTTGTTTTTATCAGTTCTCTTACCAAGCCTCTTATCCCCAAAATCAACATGTTGTAGTTCTCATTCTAGCCCATCATGTATTTTCTAGATTATACTGCTCAGCAGATTGTTGGTTGATATTTTCCATTCTTTCTTCCTAACTATAATTTATACTAATTTTATAGTTATGGGTAAAAGTAAGAGCAATAGCCTCGAGAACTTCAGAAGACATATTTTTGCTATTTCTATATCTCTTTCAACCTTACCTCTAACTTCTCTGATCTGAATACCCTCAGTTTTGCCCTTTTCGATACCTTGTACTATATCGTGCTGAATGCCTTAATCAATATACTTTTGAGCTTTCTCATAATGTTATCCTTCTCTTTGCTCTAATTTCTATTGTTTTCATCTTTTAGAACCTTAGTGTTATTGTAGCATAACAACGATTTTAGGTAAACACAACTTAATTCTTTGTCTATTACAATAATCGGCTTGAATTTACTCAAAAACTCATCCAATAGCTTTAATATATCCCTTTGATGGATGTGTTTAAGAAAATACTCAAAGTAGACTGCATCAGTACGTATACAAAAGCCTTCATTATCTTTAGTTTTTATTGTATACTATATCACTAAGCATCATTTTGAGATCATCTGCTACAAAAGACTCTTTCTCTACTGTGATCTCACTTAAGTCAACTAGCTCCCTAAATTTTGCTGGCAGATAATACTCTAAAAACTCCTGCACTGTTATTTTGTTGGCTAGTAGCTTCTTTACTAGCGCATCATGCTTTAATGTTCTTATTCATATTTCTCTGACAAAGTCACTCTTAAGCACTTGATTTTGCTTTACCTCAGCTGCATGTTTCAGCTCATTTCCTATGCTCTTTCCTATCTCTGAATTTGTACTGAACTAAAAGTGGCCCGCCTTCTGTCCATTTACAAGCTTCGCTTGCAAGGCTGGCAATAAAGCAAACGAGCCTTTTATAAGCAAGATTCCCCCAGTTTCTACCACAACTAGCTAGGAAATGCTCCTAACAAGCTAAATAATCAAGTATATTGAAAACATTCACCATAACCCTAAATCATTATAAATACAAAATTTAGTGTTTGGAGTGGCGAGAGTTGGGGTGCGACATGACTCAGCATCATTACAGCCAATTTCACCTGAGCCACGTAACATTAGAGCAGTACCACTAATTGTATTATCTATCACTGCTTGAGTTAAAATTCCATCTTCATAATGTAATCCATATTACCCATAAATTATCGCCTTGACAGTCCTAATTAGCGTAAATGTACTAAAAATCTCTTCTTTCACTTTTGATAAGGGAGTACATAAAGATAAAGTAGATGTTATAGTAGTTACTGTAGTGGTAGTCGGTGTTGTAGTTGTTTTGACGCTTGGCATAAATTTCTCGACCCAAAGTCCAGCATATACTATATACACTTGTCCAGCATCGGTTCTGCCACTTGGATCAGCCATCCAAGCCATCTCCGTTAATATCTCCTTATCATTTGAGCATTACCCGCAAGTTTTCACTGCACATTTTTCGCAACAGCAACCGAAAAAGCTACACACCCAAGCTACTTCCTGAACATCAGGAAAAATCAGTGATTGGAGGAATATATGCATAATAATTTCGTTAATATAACACTCTTTACCTTTCTTTAAAGAGTACCAAAAACTCATTTCTATAGATTTGATAGCGTATTCCCAGCTTTCTTGATATCTTTCCATCTGCAATAAGAAGTTAGCACAAGATGCTTAAATATAACTATTTTCATAAGAACTATAATACTCTTCTGCTAAGTTGAAATTCCGTAACTGTACATAAAGTTATGTTTTTTCGATTTCTTAGCTTCTGCGGGTAAAGTAATCGCCTCAGCAGTCAATTATGCCATCTGATAAGAGCTAGCTCCATCTTCCTGGATATGGACTAAGAACCTATAATCCTCAGCTAGTTTTAATGCTGCACTATAGTGGCTCTTCATCACCAGCAATTGTTGTTAATCTACTCTCCTAACTGGTTCCACAGTAATCAGAGACATGGCTTCAACTTAACTTTACTGCAAGTAATGATGTGAGGTCGCCTTTAGCTTTTAGTTCATTAATAGCTAATTCTATATTCACTTTAATAGACTTTGAATATCTGCCAATCCTACTTTGTGATTAATTCTTTTATATGATTTAAATAGGTATCAATAGATCCCTTAGTATAGTAAATATGAGCTAACTCCTGTGATAAACCAAGTGGATGAAAACCTAACATCTCGGCTATAGCTTAATTTTACCCTTTTCTGACTCTGCAGGTATTGTTAGTATAATTGACAGCTTCTTTTTTAGTAAAGATATCTAATTTAATAGTAGATGCTTGTCTCCAATTTGTTGGACTCCTAAAGGTGATTAAAATGTGGCATTGATCACTCTTATGACCTCCTGGAAGCCAGGTACCGTTCTCACTAAATGTTTTTAAAAACTCCTTTTCTGATTTTGCATAATAACCAATTCTTGAATTTTTGTGAGCTATTTAATTCTAAGTGAATATCTTCAACTAATTCTTAGAAAGTTTTGAGCACTGCAACTGTTGAGCCATCAGGTTGAGAATGAACTTTTACTTGATCTATACCTAGTTTTGATGCTAGCTCTTGATATCCTCACTCCACATCTTCCTTAGAACTTACTCCTATATACCAAACAAGCTGATATTTATTAGTAGCTAAGCCCTCAATCCTATAAGATTTAGCTAGCTGACTTTTATCAAAACCTCCGGGATGCCTAATTACTACTTTGTCACTGTTAGAAATGTTTGTTCTATTTTTGCTAGCGCTTGTGGTCTTTCTTGGAGAATTTGGTTGCTAATTGGTAAGTTATGCAGAGATTCTATAGATTAAGGCAGCAGCTCTTGCAAGTTCTTTTATATGGGCTGCCCGATTTAGCTCCAACTTTAAGGTAGATGCTTCTGGTACTCGCTGTATTTCAACTAATTGAGCACGTCTAGCTCAACCGTTATACATAAATTTCTCCAGCAGTATAGTTAAAATGCAATATCACTCTAAGCTGATATTAGAAAACAGATCGAGGGAATTTTACTCATAAGCTGCCGTATTGTTCTGGACTAGCAGCCTGATTACCCTCACCGCTACTACCGCCATAACCAGCATCATAGTCTGGATCAAATCAGGATAGCGTCTTATAAAGCCTATAAACTGTGGTATACCAGCACTGCCTGCCACCATCTCATATAATCCTTGAAGAAAAGCGTATTCTAAAAATATGAGAAGTCGAGTTCTTAAGAGCAACAATAACTTTATTAGAAGTATATTATTTTTTATTTAAATTGTAGCACCAGATGTTTTCTTATATTTTGCTTACCAACTGCAAACCTTGACATTTAAGTGGTCGGGGCAGAGAGATTCGAACTCCCGACCCTCTGGTCCCAAACCAGATGCGCTACCAGACTGCGCTATACCCCGGTTCTTTCTATAGCCTTTCTATATCATTTAATAGAACCTTTCAAGTTTAAAATATAGCTAAACACTAGATATTTTTTCGCTATTTAATATATAAAGTGTAAAAAGGAAATAAAAATTAAAAGATAACTCTTTTTAAAGCATAATCTGAGTCTTTTAAAAGAGCCTGTAAATCATTTTATTTTTTTATTACGGTTCTATATTGCAATAGATCATTATGAAAATAATTATATTTCTCCAAAATCCTTAAATAACTATTGATAATGCCTCTCTCGCTAATCCTTCTGAAAGTTTTTATAATTAATTCTCTAAGCCTATTATTTTATAAATTATCTTCTCTTGTAGTCAGTCTTAAAACTCAAAAAACTGATGAGACCCGTATCATACAGTGTAGCTAACTTAATTTTTTAGTGCTCTTCTCTATTTCTTCTAAAATACTTTTTAAATCGTAAAGACCTAGATATTCTTATTGTTAGACTTAACAGTGGTGCACCCTAAAACTTCATAAATAAATCTCCTGCTGCCAGTACCAAATCCCTCTCTTAGAAACTTTCTATAGTGAGTTATGTATTCACATGCTTTTTTTGCGTCTCATCAGTAATAAATTACTTAATAAAGCTAAAAAAATTTGATTTTACCAAATCAAGCACGGCAGGCTGCTTTAGGGCTTGACCTATCGCTGAGGTATAGAAGGATAAATTCTTAATTCTAATTAGGAGCTGCTTATCCAAGTAGAGAATAATTGCTGCTAATTTAAAATCATATTGATCAAACCCTTAACTAATCTTACTTATCAAAGCTTTATTTATGGTGGTTACAAGCTTAACATTTTTGGGAAGTAAAGCGTTTTCTCTTAAAAGATTTTTAGCTAATTCCCAATTCTTAAATAATGTAAATGCTAGGCTGTGAGTAGTATATAAAGTCTGATCGAATAATTTTATTAGACTTTTAAATATATTATTATCTTCAGGCTCTTTAATTAATGACCTAATCGTTTTGCCCATATCCCCCGTTAAAAGAACCAATTCAAATAAAAAAGAGATTGATCCGCCAGCTAATTTCTTTTCTATGATATCTGGAATCATATCTTGATAATTATGATAAATACTAAAAAGCACTAGGCCTAAAGCATAATAATCTACTTTAAATTCCTTAGAAAATTTATAGCTTGTTTGTGCTCTAATTGGGGTTTCAAAAAACAATTCTTGTGAGGCTCCGCAAGGCTCTGAAATACACTCACATAATGTAATTACTTCTGTCTCGTCAAAAAATATAGTATTGAGATTCAAATTACCATGCTGAATCTCTCTTTTATACAGATGTTCTAAAATATTGCAGATAGATCCATAAACCGTATTTTACAAGCCCTATATTTTCTTTAAAATTGCTATTTGCTCTCTTAACGAACGACCCTTTGGTTCATTAAATACTATTAGGAATTTCCTAGTATTTATAATTAGAACATACCCAATCTCAATAGGATTAACTATTCCTTTAATAGGATTTTTTAATAGGCTAACGATCTCTGGCAACCTCACCTCATAGTCACTATCATTAAACAACAATCCATAATAGGTTTGTTTGCCATTTCTCCTGCTTTTCTCTTTAAGCAATTGGTCTAGCCTAAATACTGCCCCGATATAGCCTCTTCAAGGGCACCACTAGAGCAATGAACTCGATAAGCCTTTGCTCCTATGACATCAAACTTCTCCAGCCTTTCCTGCATATTAACCGTATAGCATTGATTAATACAACACTCTTCAGTAGAAACTGTGATATCAACCCATTTTCTAAAAAAGAATTTATATGGGCTGTATTAGTCATTTTCTATCCAGTAATGTGTTTCAAAATCAAAATATTGGCTGCATATCCCATAACGCTGACATTCTGCCATATCTTTTCTATAAATCCTTCTTCATTTATTAAAAAGGTAGTGCTATTAATTCCCATATAATTTTTTTCCGTACATACTTTTTTCGCCCCAGACCCCATAAGCTTCACAAGTACTACAATTCTCATCTGATAATAATGGAAAAGACAAACATTCTTTCTCTGCGAACTTATTGTGGCTTTTGATAGTATCTTTTGAAACACCTAAAATTAAAGTATTTTCCTTCTCAAATTCATTCTTTAATGCCTGGAAATCTCTAGCCTCAAGGGTGCACCCTGGAGTGTTATCTTTTGGAGTAAAAATAGAGGACAACTTTTTTGCTTCCCAGATCTTTTAAAGAAATATCCTGACCAAGGCTACTTAGTAGCGAAAAATTCACAGCTTTTTGTCCTTATTTTAACATATATACTTAATATAATCTTAATCCTCCATTAATAGGTAACACAATTCCCGTCATAAATCCAGCCACTTCTACAGCTAAGAATAAAGCAGCTCTCGCAATTTCATGAACTTCTGCTAAGCGCCTCATTGGTACCCGCTCAATTATTTTATCTAACGCCTCTTTTAGCATAGCTGCAACTTTACATACCCAGGCGCTATTGCATTTGCAGTAATACCATATTTAGCACCTTCTAAAGCTAAAGCCTATGTAAACCCTTCGATACCAGCAATTAGTTTGCCCTAGCATACCATGTGCATTTACTGAACTCACACTTGATAATCCTACCAAATTTATTTTCTCTCATTCTCTCTATAACCATACGAGACATATTAAACACTGATGAGAGATTAACATCAATAAGAGCATCCCAATTCTCTCTTGACTGCTTTGTGTAGCATTCCGTCTCGAGTAATACCTACATTGTTAATTAATATCTCAACATTTCCACCTAACCTTTCCTACGCTTTTGAAATATTGGCCTTACAAACCTCAAAATTCGAAACATCCCATTCTAGTGCACTTATGCCATCTTTTCCTATTTTATGCGCTTCTGCAGGCCTTCCTATATAGGCCACACAAACCTTGTATCGTGCATTTTTAAAGGAGATAGCAATAGTAGCATACCCTATACCTCTTGTTCCACCAGTCACTAATACTCTTCTCATATTAACTCTCCTTAATTTTAATTAATCAATATTTTCTAAACACATTGCTACCACCATGCCTCCACCAACGTAAAGTGTAGCTAACCCTTTTTTAGCATGACTTCTTTTCATCTCATAAATTAAGGTTACTAATATTCTAGCTCCACTTGCTCCAATAGTGTGTCCAAGAGCAACTGCTCCACCATTAACATTAACTCTATTAATATCCCATCCCATTTCTTTATTTACATAAATTGCTTGAACGGCAAAGGCTTCATTTGATTCGATTAGTTTTAATTCATCCACTCTCCAGCTAGCCTTAGCTAATGCATTCTTTGAGGCAGTTACCGGTGTGATACCCATAATTTGAGGATCAACTCCAGAAACAGCATAGGATTTTATAGCTACCAATGGCCTTGATATTTCTTTTCCTTGCTTCCGAAAGCTTCATTATCATAACTGCAGCGGCACCATCATTAATTCCTGAAGCATTTCTAGCTGTTACAGTCCAGTCCTGTTTAAATGCCAGCTTTAAGAGAGATAACTTATCCAAGCTTATGTCCGTTTAATAAATTCATCTTGATTAAATATAGTTTCTCCAGATCTAGAGCTAAGTGTGATTGAACTATTTCGTCGCTAAACTTTTTCTGCGCATTTAATGCCTTGTATCACGATGAAAGGGCAAATTCATCTTATTCTTGCTGCGACATATTAAATTTCTCAGCAATATTTTCGGCAGTAATACCCATATGAACTTGAGAAAAAGAGTCAGTTAAACCATCGCTAATCATAGTATCTAAAAGATGGGCCTGCCTCATCTTAACCACCGTACTTATATGTGCGGCATGTTTACTTTAGCTCATACTTTCTTGACCGCCAGCAATCACTATATTATTCCTACTACAAAATATACTCTCAAATCATAGAATCACTGATTTCAAACCAGATCCACAAACCTGATTAATAAGCCAAAGGCAGGTACGGTCTCAGGTATCCCCGCATTAATAGCTGCTTGCCCAATAGGATTTTGACCACATCCAGCTGTTAGGACTTGTCCCATTATTACTTCAGATACTTCAGCAGGAGCGATAGTGCTTGTTTCTAATACCTCTTTTAAAACTATTTTGCCCAAGTCAGCTGCAGAAAATCTTGCTAAACTACCATTAAAATTACCAATAGGTGTTCTATATCCTTGAGTTGTTACTATTCCTTCACGCAGCATAGAAAATCACCATAATTCTATAAAAATCATAGTATTAATAATGTAGGCTCTTATATAAAAAGCAACTTTATTAACTAAATAGTAATTAATTATGAGGAACTTTTTTCTCATGCACAACTAAGAATATTTCAAAATAATTCTAGGGTTTAGCCCTATCCAAAATTAATTATTAACTTAAAATTATAACTTTAGGAGCTAATTCAGTAATTTATATTATAAGCAGCTGCAATCCTAACTCTGTTCCAGAAATCTGAGCTTTGAGCCATAACGACAAATATATTTTTATTCTAATAAATATCTTCATTATTATAATGAGCTGGTAATATAATTGAATAAACAATACCTCCAGTAATACCAGAGAGTACAGTGCTCTTTAACAAGCCATAAGATACCCCACACATTTCATCCATGTCTTTATGACATACGAAAAATATAAAAAAAGACTTGATAAAATATCTAATGCTATATATTGTCATCTCAGGTAGTTTTTCAGACTCTTCTTGCTTAAGCTTGATTTCAGTGTACTCATTCATAGTGTTGCTCAATTCTAAGGATAGACACATACCAATAGCATAAGTGGCAGCCTTATATGTCGGTGGACTAGTTTCATAAAAAAGCTATCAGCGAAATTAATTGCAGCATTACAAAGAATACCATTGCTTATATCATCACTTACTATTCTGGTTTCCTCTAGAAACCGTACTTTGTAGCTTGCGCTAATGGGGTATTGCACTATAGTATTCGCTAAAACGTCACTAATAAATCTAGTGATATGATGTTTATGTTAGGTAAATTATCTAGCATGGTACATATTACTTAATTTGGTTAAATGATTATACAGCTCCCTAATTGGTAGGCAAGCTCTACTGCTCAAGATACCACCAATCAAAGTTAAGAATTTTAGATTGACACTCATTTGCTTGTTTGTTACACAACTGGCTCTTGAATTACATGCATGTAAGGGATTATGTTTCTCATTTTAAAATTAGGTTTCTTTAACTTAATTATGCTTATTCATAAGACTCTTGTGATAAAAAAATTTTCAATCAGCTCATAAACCATATTCTTCTTACTGCAATTTTCAAATTGACTATGCACCACTTCTTCAATTTTTTAGAGTTATTAGACAATCTGCTGTGGGACTATTTAGCATTAGCAATTATACTATTTGCTGGTTTATACTTCACAATAAAATCACGCTTTTATCAAATTAAGGTGATATTAAATATCAAAACCCACTTTAAATCGTTAATTGCAGATGCTGATAAAAACAAAGCAGGTATACATCCTATAAAGTTATATTTTGCGTCGTTAGGTGGAATGGTTGGTATAGGCAACTTAGTAGCTGTCATGTCAACTGTCACAATAGGCGGCCCTGGCAGCTTGATATGGCTCTGGATCGCTTCTTTCATGGGCATGATAGTAAAATACTCTGAGATATATCTTGGAATAAAACATAGGAAAGCTAACACTAAAAACAGCTATGATGGCGGCCCCATGTATTATTTAGAGAAGGCTTTTTGCAATAAGGTTATTCCGATAATATTTTGCCTATTATTTTGCGTATATGGAGCAGAAGTTAGTCAATTTTTAATTATTACCGATACTTTTACTACCACATTTAATATGAATAGAATTGTAGTCATTTCTACTCTTCTTGGACTAATACTTTTAAGCGCATTAGGCGGAGTAAAAAGATTAGCTAATATTTGTTCGGTGCTGTTGCCCCCTTTTTTAGCTATTTATATATTGATTGCTATATACATATTTATCTTAAATTTGGAGAAATTACCCAACTTGTTTCTTAGTATAGTAACTTCTGCATTCACAAGTCATGCATCAATAGGAGGCTTTGTAGGCAGTACTGTACTATTAGCTGCTCATTATGGAGTGTCTCGCGCTGTTTACTCAGGAGACATAGGCATTGGGTATGATGCAACAGTGCTTAGCGAATCTCAAACCGAGTACCCAGAAAAACAAGCACGCATGGCAATTTTTGCGCTTTTCGCTGACACTATGTTGTGCACTATTAGCGTCTTGATTGTACTTTTGACTGGGGTTTGGAATATTCCAAACATTAAACTTTCTGAATATATTATTTTAGGACTTTCTACCGTTATACCGTACGCAGGAATATTTATGGCTATCGTATTTTTTATAGCTGGATTCACAACTATTATAGGCTATTTAGTAGTAGGCCAAAAGTGCGCTAAATTTATTAGTAAAAGGTATGGCCATATAATTTATATTTTATATGCGATACTGGCACTTATATTTTTCTCATTTCATGATCAATCAATGGTCATGCTGCTCATGAGTGTTTCTGGAGGATCCCTACTTATTCTTAACCTCCTAGGCCTATTTAAATTAAGAAATCAGATAAAGTTTCCTGAAAATGACTAGATTTTATTGCAACTTTGATATAAATTCCTTTAACTAATATTTTAACAAATTATATTTATCAACATATCAAGTAATGATTAATATTCACTTACTAGATGGAAACATGCGATCTTTCGAGGCACCTCTAAGTGGTTTAGATATCGCTAAAAGCATAAGCAAGAGCCTAGCAAAAAAAGCCATCGCCATTAAAGTTAACGGTGCTTTAAAAGATCTGGATACTATTATTAAAGAAGATGCAAAGATAGAAATAGTAACTCCAGGCTCTAGTGAAGGTTTAGAAGTCATTAGACATGACGCTGCTCATGTATTAGCGCAAGCTGTAAAAGAACTTTTTCCTGAGGTTCAAGTTACAATAGGGCCCGTAATAGAAAATGGCTTTTATTATGATTTTGCTAAAAGCACTCCATTCTACACAGAAGATCTGCAAGTCATTGAAAAAAAGATGCTTGAAATTATCCATGCTAACCAAAAAATCATTAGAAAAGTAGTTTCAAAAAAAGAGGCCATTGAATATTTTAAATCTATTGGAGAGTTCTATAAAATTGAGTTAATCGAAGCCATACCTGATAATGAAGAAGTAAGCATTTATTGGCAAGGTGATTTCGCAGATCTATGTAGGGGTCCGCACTCTCCTTCGACCGGTTTTATCAAAGCCTTTAAATTAATGAAAATTTCAGGTTCTTACTGGCGCGGCGATAGTAAAAATTTTGCTTTACAAAGGATATATGGTACGGCATGGGTAACTACAGCTGATTTAGATAATTATCTTCATATGCTTGAAGAAGCTGAAAAAAGAGACCATAGGAAACTTGGTAAAGAAATGGATTTATTCCACTTCCAAGAAGAAGCTCCAGGAGCAGTATTCTGGCACCCAAAAGGTTGGAAGTTATTTCAGATTTTAGTGAATTATATGAGACTTAAGCAAGATAAAGCTGGCTATCTGGAAATCTCTACCCCTGAGATCATGGATAAATGTTTATGGGAAGAGTCTGGACATTGGGAAAAATTTGGGGATAACATGTTTACTGCTCATGCTGCAGACGAAAAAGTATATACGGTGCGGCCTATGAACTGCCCAGGCGGAATCCAGGTTTTCAAACATGGTATTGTTAGTTATAGAGATTTACCGCTACGCTTATCAGAATTTGGTAAAGTACATCGGTATGAGCCATCTGGTTCTTTACATGGCTTAATGCGAGTGCGGGCATTTACTCAGGATGATGCACATATTTTTTGTACTGAAGATCAACTACAGGAAGAAAGTCTCAAAGTATGTCAGTTAGTTTTTGAAATATATAAGGATTTTGGTTTCGACACTATAAGGGTAAAGTTCTCCACAAGGCCAGAAAAGCGCCTTGGCTCTGATGAGATTTGGGATAAATCAGAAACAGCTTTACTCGGCTCATTACAAGCACTTGGAGTCGAATTCACTTTAAATCCTGGTGAAGGAGCATTTTATGGACCTAAGCTTGAATTTGTATTAAGAGATGCCATAGGCCGTGATTGGCAGCTTGGTACCCTTCAGGTTGACCAGAACTTGCCCAGAAGGCTTGGAGCATACTATACAGGTCAAGATGGTAATAGATACCATTCTGTAATGTTACACCGTGCTTTATTTGGCTCTTTAGAGCGCTTTATTGGCATTTTAATTGAACACTATGCAGGAAAACTACCGCTTTGGCTTGCCCCAATCAAAGTAGCGGTTATTACTATAACATCGGATGTTGCTGATTATGCCAATGAAATAGCTACAATTTTAGCTGATAATGGCGTAGAACATATTGTTGATACTAAGGGAGAAACATTAAATTATAAAATAAAACAGTACTCATCAGTAAAAATTCCTATAATGTTAATAGTTGGAAGAAATGAGACAAAAGATCGTACGGCTTCAATAAGACGTATTGGGTCATCAGACCAACAAAACATGAATTTAAGTGAATTTATAACACAAATAGTAGCGGAATCTCGCAGTCCAGTTAATATCATTTAAGAGGTAGTTTATAAACATTAAAATTTCTACACGCGTCAATCACCAGATTAATGGCGAAATAAGATTGATAGATGAAAATGGTAATATGGTTGGCATTCTGCAAGCCAAAGAGGCTTTTTTGCTAGCCCAACAACGGGGGTTTGATTTAGTTGAAATTTCACCAAATGCAGCTCCTCCTATATGTAAAATAATGGATTTTGGTAAATATAAATATGAGCAACAGAAAAAACAACATGCTGCCCGCCTAAAACAGAAAACTGTAGAAACAAAAGAGTTGAAATTACGCCCAACTATTGCTGAAGGCGATTATGCAGTCAAACTGCGCAATTTAAAGAAGTTTATTGATAACGGCAACAAAGTAAGAGTCCTCATAGTCTTTAAAGGTAGAGAAATTACTCATAATGAAATAGGATTTGCCTTAGCAAACAAACTTGTTGAAGATACTAGCGAATTTGCAAAGCCTGATGCTCTACCGAAGCTTGAGGGAAAACAAATACTTATGACTTTTTCAGCGTTGAAGTGATGATGTTTATAACCTTCCCTTGACAATAAACATTTAATAAATTTACACTCCTGATAAACCTTCTTTAGTACCATAAGATCTATGCTCCACATAAATAGCAGAATCGAGCGAAGCGTCCATTATCGATGTCTCATTAACTTCATATAGATGTGAATTCCAATGCACTTCTGGTTGCTTCGATTCAGGAAGCTTTTCGTATTGTAATGTAAGGATGGTTAATCAAGCATTCTATAAAAGATGATAGTAAAAAATAACTAGAAAACCAAGTTTAAGTATATATAGCT
>JALDTH010000002.1 GCA_030073355.1 Candidatus Midichloria sp.
TACCATGATCTACGTGACCTATAGTCCCCATATTCACATGCGGTTTATTTCTTACAAATTTCTCCTTTACCATAATTCTTTTATTTATACCTTTTTATTTATGTAATGGAGCGGATGATGGGAATCGAACCCATACTACCAGCTTGGAAGGCTGGAACTCTACCATTGAGCTACACCCGCATAATATTCTTAAAAACTTCCATTATGCTTACAACGATCCTCGCATAATGTCAAATTCTTATAATCTTATCACTAATTAAAAAAGTGGTGTGGAGGGAGTAGGATTTGAACCTACGAACGCATAAGCGGGCAGATTTACAGTCTGCTGCCTTTGTCCACTCGGCCACCCCTCCAATTTTCCGGGCCATTCAACCATACTTCTCTTATAATTGCAACAAAGTTATATCAAATTTTTTATTATAGATTTTGAAAATCAAAATAATGTAACTCACCCATTAATGCTTTCATTTGAAACGCTGAAATAATTAAAGCTTTATTAACTTTTTCCTGGCTAATTTGTGCTTCAAACAGCCTTTGTTCTGAGTCTAGCAAGTCTAAAGTGGTTTTTGTACCAACTTTGTATTCTTGTTGTACCCCTTCTAATGCATCCTGTGCAGCAGCGAGTGCTTCTTTTACCGAATTAATTTGAGAGATTGCCACCTGATTCTGATTCCATATTTGAACTATATTTTGTTCCACTTCGCCTAACGTATTGTTTAAAATTGCTTCGGCTCCTCTAACTTTATATCTTGCCTCTTTTATATCAACATAGCTATTACCGTTAAATAATGGCATTGATACTCTCAGCGCATAAGTTTTACCTTTTTGACCAGATGACTGACTATCGCGAACGCTCATTCTAGCGGTGACAGTTGGCATTAATGCTGAAACAGCAACTGCGATCGAAGTTTTAGAAGCATGTAATTGTTCTTGAGCAATCCTAAGATTTAAATTAGCCTGTCTTACAGCAGTTGCAAAGGTTTCAAAATCTTTTGGAGTATTGATTTTACTTGCCTGTACGTAAACTAAATTGTGACCTGGAACTTTGCCAATTATGTATGTAAAATTAGCCTCAGCAGTTTTCATATCTCCAAACGCCTCTTCTTTTTCCGTAACAGCTTTAGCCAAACTATGTTTAGCCCACGACACGTCCGTTTTAGTCACCTCACCAACTCTGAATCTGGTTTTAATTTGCTCTAATCTATTACGCATTCCTTCTTCATTATTAAGGCTAATTTTATAAATCCTGCGCGCTGAGATCACTTCATTATAAGCATCAATAACTTTTAAAAATACATTGGCAGTTTTAGAATAGAAATCCAGCTCTGCAGCATTGACAGTGCTATTTGCTATCTTCATTTGAGCTAAAGTTTTTCCTCCTGCAAACAACTCTTGTTGAACATATAAAGCATTATCAAAACTATCAAAATCTTGATAATTCGTAGTAGCAGTAGGACTAATCTTACCTTCAGTTTTCGAAGCTTCAGCACCAGCTACTGGCCAGAAACCTGAAGCAGCTCTGTATCTATCTAGCTTTCTCACTGAAAGGTTTTTATCTATAATTTGCAGTTCCTGATTGTTGAGCTTTGCATCTTCAATAGCATCCTTAATTTTATATTCAGCATACTCAGCATTAGCAGAAATACTAAACATACTTAAACATGCTACAAACATAGCTAATTTACTTGTATTCATAAAAATAATATTAAAAAGTCACGCATTTACTATAGAAGTTTATAGATTATTAATAAACTTAAAGCAAGCCCATTTTATCTTTGTACCATATTAGCATCAATACCAGTATGTTAACTGAGAAAAATTGAGCCCGCTCTTTGAGGTCCCATATCATTTCACATTTCATATATTGACTTCTCTGATGTACTGTGTATATCCATAGGTCTTTGCATCTTCATATTTCACTTTTTTATTTAAGTTCACTATTTATTGGCTTGATCCAATTCTTCTGTAGTAAATGACATATAAAAATCACTGAGAATTCATACTTTTAGAGGTCTTGTATTTGGCTCCGCCTTTGGTATTAAAATCTAACCCAATGTAATTTTATTCTTAATCTTAGTAGTACACTAAGGAGCCGTCTAAATTCCTTGAAGAAGACTTTTTGTTAATTGGGTTTTTAAGCTGGACTTCTTTATTATCAGATTTTATCTGGCCTAACAGAGTAGAGACTTTACATTCTGCAGTAACATGCAGTAACAACAGCCATGCTTATAATACTTAAGCTTATTAAGAATGACAGTTTTTGAAATACATAGAAGCCCTCTTCAACTCATACAATATTTGCATTATATACTACATAACTAGCTTCAGCACAACAATGAGTATATTTATCAGCTTGTTAAAGGAGGTTGTTCGTTAGATATGCAGCTATTTATCTTTTTTATCACCCCAGAAATTTTTTACCCGCTGAAAAAAACTTTCTGATTCAGGACTTGAACCAGTTGAACTTTCTTTCTCAAACTCTTCAAGCAACTCTTTTTGCCTACTTGTTAAGTTAATTGGAGTCTCTAGAGCAGCTTTAACATATAAATCACCGAAAACATTGTTTGACTTCATGATAGGCATTCCTTTACCTGCTAATCTAAATTGAGAGCCAGATTGAGCACCAGCAGGTATTGATAATATGGCGGTAGTCCCATTTATACAAGGTACTTCAACCTTGCCTCCTAACACTGCGGTTGTAAACTTAATTGGTAAATCGCAATATAGATCATTATCTTTTCTTTTAAAAATAGGGTGCTTCTTGATGGATACAAAAATATATAAATCACCGGAAGGGCCGCCTTTTAATCCAACTTCCCCTTCACCGCTTACTCTAATCCTTGTTTCATCCTCAACCCCAGCTGGAATTGAGACAGCAATACTTTTTTCTCTTTCTATTCTGCCATGGCCATAACAAGATTTACATGGATCTTTTATGACTGATCCAGTGCCGTTACAAGTTCTACAAGCGGTTTCTACTGTAAAAAATCCTTGTTGTGCTCTTATAGCTCCGGTTCCTCCGCATGCTAAGCAGCTTGTATAGCCTGACTTATTAGCGCTACCAGTGCCGCCGCAAGAGTCACATTTAACTCCCGTTTTATACTTTATAGTGTGTTTTTTGCCATGGTATGCTTCTTCCAAGGTAATGCTTAAGTTGTATCTAAGATCAGAACCCCTTACCGCATTACTTTTTTTCCTTGATCCACGCGCTGCAGAACCAAAACCAGACCCAAAGATATTACTAAATACGTCAGCGAAATCAGAGAAATCCTCACTAAATCCGCTTTGAAACCCACTGCCAGCTCCAGCAGCCCTATTTCCAAAAGCTGCATCTCCATATCTGTCATATGCCGCTCTCTTTGAATCATCTTTTAAAACTTCATAAGCATCGTTTAATTCTTTAAATTTTTTTTCAGTCTCTTTGTTTCCTGGGTTCCTATCAGGGTGATATTTCATTGCTAATTTGCGATAGGCTTTTTTAATTTCATCTTGATTAGCATTCCTTGCTACTCCTAGTGTCTCATAATAATCTTTCTTACTCATTGGGTCTAAAAATTAATATTTTTTTGTTTTAGATAGTGCTATTAACAGTTAATATCAAGACAAGCAAACAAATTTAATGTCTAAAAAATTACCTTATGAATTTTATAATCGGCATGTAGTTGAAGTTGCCAAAGATCTCTTAGGCAAAAAGCTGGTTTTTGGAGAGATAGAGGGAATTATAACCGAAACAGAGGCTTATCGAGGTTTCGATGACGAGGCTTCTCATGCATTTAAAGGACCGACCACTAGATCAAGAATTATGTTCGATAGAGCAGGATATACTTATGTTTATATGATATATGGTATGTATTATTGTTTAAATGTTACTGCTGAAGAGTTAGGAGAAGCTGCAGCAGCTTTAATAAGGGGATTAAAGTTACCAGACCTTCACTTAAATGGCCCAGGTAAGTTATGTAAATATCTTCAAATTACTAAACTACAGAACGGCATAGATTTAACTAATAGTAGCCAGATGTATATAGAAGAAGGAGTGACAGTAAATCAATATAATACTACTCCTAGAATCGGCATAAAAAAGGCAGCTAATAAACCATGGCGGTTTTATTATCCCGTTTTGTAGTTTTAAATCGCTAATATTATCTGGTTCTTCAAGTGTGCTTCTATTTGCACTACTGAAGATTGCATTAAGTTTTTGTCTAACTCCAAGATAACATGTTGCTTTAGATCTCTACTTAACTTCTTGCGTAGCATTCCAAAAACTTTAGGAGGAGCTGCTATAATTAATTTATTATAAGTCTCTTTCGTGAATAAATCCTCATAGATATTGAATTACTTCCTTAGTAAATTCTTGGATTCCCTGAGTTTTATCATAAGTGTGCAGTTCTATTATATGCCTCGTGGTTCCATGCCGCTCGAAAAACCTCTAACTTAGTTATTTTCTTATTTAGTGCTTGCTTATAGAAAAAAGCATGTTTGCTATCCATTAGTAGGACTAGAGCTTCTTTGTTCATCACCTTAACCTCATTTAAATAAATGATTCACCTATCTAATGTGAAGACATATCAAAATAAAAGTCAATATAAAAAATCAGATTATCTTTGCAGGTTTGTCGCGCTATAATAAACGACGCAAACCATTAGCAAAGCATGATCAAGAATTTTGCTTAACTGTGCTTAGCATTTGCTCTATATTATTAGCAACTTCATTTACAATATTGATATCTTTTCCTTCAACCATAACTCGCAGCAACCTTTCAGTACCAGATTTTCTAACAATAATTTGCAGGTCTTTATTATCAGATTGAATTTTTTCTATTGAGGATAAAACTTTTTGATCTTCTAAAGGGCTAGTTCCAGTAAATTTTATATTTTTTGCTACTTGTGGATTAAGTGAAAACATCTTTCCTATGTAGCTTGCTTTTTTTTCAGACTGAACAAGCAAAGAAAGAACCTGTAAAGCTGCTATGACTCCATCGCCTGCCGTTGAATAATCACTAATTATGATATGACCCGATTGTTCTCCCCCTAGGTTACACTCTCTTTTTCTCATCTCAGCTGCTACGTAGCGATCACCAACTTTAGATCTATAAACAGCAATCCCGTGTTGAGCTAGAAAGTCATCTAGAGCTGTATTGGAAATTTGAGTTACCACAACCCCAGATTTTAAAGAACCTGTTTGATGCATATATAACGCAATTGCTGCTATTAAGTGATCTCCTGATATCACTTCTCCCTTTTCATCACATATTAATACTCTATCTGCGTCGCCATCTAGTGCAACCCCTATATCTGCCCTAGTTTCTATCACTTTCTGAGATAAGGTGAGGGGATGGGTTGACCCACAATTTTCATTAATATTAAAGCCATTAGGTTCACAGCCAATAGAAATGACTTCACCACCAAGCTCCCATAATATGGTTGGAGCCAATTTATAAGCGCTGCCATTAGCACAATCAATCACTATTCTAAGACCGCTTAATGTCTTATGCTTTAAAAAAGAATTCTTTACGTATTCTATATATCTACCCAGCGCATCATCTAATCTTGCAGCGCGGCCCAGCTTATCAGGTGCTGCTAAATTACTTTTTAATTCACTACTTAAAATTAAGTTTTGAATTTCTATTTCGCACTTATCACTTAATTTATTACTATTGCTGTCAAATAGCTTTAACCCGTTATCATAATAAGGATTATGAGATGCAGAGATCATAATTCCAAAATCAGCACGCAAGGACTTAATTAACATTGCGAGAGCTGGAGTCGGCATTGGACCTAATAATATCACATCAACACCTACCGAAACTAAACCAGAAGTCAAAGCAGGTTCAATTAGATAACCAGACAACCGCGTATCCTTTGCTATTAAGACTTTACTCCGTTGGCCAGGCTTAGAAAAATAAATTCCTGCAGCTATGCCAAATTTTAGTATCACCTCTGGCGTAATAGGATGCTGATTTACTAAGCCTCGTATACCGTCCGTCCCAAAAAGATTTAAAGACATAAAAATTTTTCTTTAAGGGTATAACAGTTAATCAGCAGTTTTTCAAGCTTGATAACTCTTATGTTACCATGTATAAATAGTATTACTGCTTCTCTACCCCTTCCCCTTCCTATGCTCAAGCACGTTAGGAGTAGCAAAACCTCACCTGTTATCTACAAAGGTCAGCTATTATAGGATTCCCCTATAAAAATATGTAACAAGAGCTTTACATCAGTAGCTGCTAAAACTTTAGCATTACTGATGCCATTTTTAGCTGTATCTTCCGGGCTTCTATGCAGTGTTTGCTGAATTGTTTTTTACAAACCGCAGCAACGTTGCCAATACTCCAAGGACCATTCTTATCTACACTACTATAAAATTTGTATTTCACATTTAGATCTGGAGAAGGAATAGGCTGAAGCTCAAGTTTCGGCTCAGGGTTATTAAGATCAACTCTCAATTTAAGATTAATATCAACATTGCTTTCTGGATCAACTGCGGGTCAAAGTTTAAAACCAGAATTACTTGTACTCCATCTCTATATTGCTTAATGACAGTTTGGTTATTAGAATCAGTCATTGTATTTAAATAAAGGTTAAATAATAGCGCTACTGTATATCACAAAAAACAATTCCAAAAAATATTGAAATTGCTGTACGTTCGAAACCAAAATTTAGCAAACCGCCTTAATCACACAAAGTATCTTCTACACGAATTTTATATGTTTTTGAATTTTGTCTTTGATATTATAACAACATTGAGGAATTAATAATTTGGCTAAATATGTATAAGAAAATCAGGAAAGCAGTATTTCTAGTTGGTGGCCTCGGTACTAGGTTTTTACCTGCAACCAAGTCGATGCCTAAAGAAATGCTCCCTGTACTAAACAAGCCTTTAATACATCACGCTTTTGAAGAAGCAAGAAATGCTGGTATTGAGCAATTTATCTTTATTACAGGAAGAAATAAGAATTCTATCAATGATTTTTAACCACGCTATTGAATTAGAGAATTTTCTAGAATTTATAAGAATAACAAAGAATATGTTATTTCTCTCTAAAGATTGTTTAATTGAACCTGGTAATATAGTCTTCTTAAGATAACAGCAGCCCTTAGGGTTGGGCAATGCAGTTTAGTGCACGAGAAATATTATAGGTGATGAACCTTTTGCGGTAATATTAGCAGATGATATGTTCATAGAAGATCAAAAAAGTGGTATTTTAACGGAAATGATTCAATTAAATACGGGATAGTTAAAATTGGGGATGGAGATATTGTTAAAGATATGGTAGAAAAGCCAGAAGTAAGTGACGCTCCTTCTAACTTAGCTATAGTCGGAAGATATATATTACAACTAGGTATTTTTTATTATCTGAAAAATACCGAAGCGGATAAAGGTTGGGAAATACAGTTAACTAATGCAATGAAAAAAATGTTGGCTAATAGCAAGTTTAGGGCGTATAAAACCAATGCTCATAGGCTAGACTGCGGAAGTTATTTGGGATATTTAGAAGCAAATATAAGATTTTCTCTGCAAAATAGCAAATTTTCTGAGCCCATAAAGGAAATGTTAAAAAGGGTAATCTGATGGATCAAACTGCTTATTATATTGAAAATTTAAATAAAGAGCAAAAAGAGGCGGTGGAAAATTTAGATGGCCCATTGTTAGTTCTTGCTGGCGCTGGAACCGGTAAAACTAGGGTTTTGACTATAAGAGTTGCGCATATATTAAAACAGAAGAAAGCTCTGCCTGGACAAATACTGGCTGTGACTTTTACCAATAAAGCAGCTAAGGAGATGACTAACAGAATTGAAGCTTTAGCTGGTAGCTCTATACATTGGTGTGGCACTTTTCACTCACTCTCTGCAAAGATTCTAAGACAAAACGCCGCTAGAATTGGTTTTTCCTCAAGCTTCATTATTATTGACATCGATGATCAAACCAGGCTTATCAAGCAAATTTTAAATGATTATAATATAGATGAAAAAAGTAATCCCGCTAAACTATTAGCTCATATAATAGGGAGATACAAAGATAAAGGTTGGTTACCGAACCGAGTTCCTGTTTCAGAAGAAGGACAGTTTGCAAATGGCATGTGTATAACTTTGTATTCAGAGTACCAAAAAAGGTTGCAACTTTTACAAGCTATGGACTTTGGTGATTTGATATTATGTACGATAGAACTATTTAATAATAACCTAGATGTATTAGAGCACTATCAAAAGAAATTTAAATATGTCTTAGTTGATGAATACCAGGATACCAATGTGTCTCAATATCTATGGTTGAGGTTATTGGCTCAGGGTAGCAACAACATATGTTGCGTCGGAGATGATGATCAATCTATATATGGGTGGCGCGGAGCTGAAGTGAAAAATATTTTACGTTTTGATAAAGACTTTTCGGAAGCTAAGGTTATAAGGCTGGAACGTAACTATAGATCAACCCCTTCTATACTAAGCGCTGCCAGTGAATTAATTTCAAATAATAGAAATCGTCATGGCAAGAAGCTTTGGACAGAGGATATAGGAGGCGACCCTGTTAAGCTTAGTATTTTTTATGATGATAAACAGGAAGCAAGAGAAATAGCAGATGAAATAGATGCCAAAAATAGGCTTCATAATGTTCCTCTTTGTAATATAGCAATTTTAGTTAGAGCTGGTTATCAAACTCGAAGTTTTGAAGAAAGTCTTAATTGTATGAAAATCCCTTATAGGATAGTAGGAGGAGCAAAGTTTTACGATAGAGCTGAAATAAAAGATATGCTTGCTTATATGCGTCTTTTACAAAATAACGACGACAGTCTTGCTTTTGAAAGAATTATTAATACTCCAAGAAGAGGAATAGGAGATGCTACGGTTTCTGAAATCAGGCAGTATGCTAAAGATCAAGAAGTTTCAATGTTTGCAGCTGCAAACTATTTAATTGAAAACTCCTTAATTAAAGGAAGGGTTGCTTCCGCTATTGTAGAATTCATTGGTAGAGTAGCTACGTGGACTAATCACCTCAGTACTTTAAATCATATTGAAGTTGTTGAAAGAGCCTTGGAAGAAAGCGGCTATAAGGAAATGTTAAAGGCCCAAGATCTTGAGGAAGATAAAGATCGTCTTGATAATATAAAAGAGCTAATTAGAGGAATGGGCGAATTTCCTTCCTTAGCTGATTATTTAGAGCATGTTAGTTTAGTTACTGATAATGATTCGGTAGCTGATGAAAATAAAGTGAATATACTAACCATGCATGCAGCTAAAGGCCTAGAATTTGATTTAGTGTTCCTACCAGGCTGGGAGGAAGGTATATTTCCAAGTTCTAGGGCTGCTTCGGAAAATAATGGCAGTGCGCTAGAAGAAGAAAGGCGACTCGCTTATGTCGCGATAACACGGGCTAAAAAGCATTTGCATATATCATATGCATGCAATAGAAGATTGTTCGGTACTTATCAATCAAGTGAGAGTTCTAGGTTTATAGATGAATTACCGCAAGATAGTTATGAAATTATTAATAATTTCAGTAATAAGAACCATTTTGACTACTTAGCTTATAACAAACCATTCAATAGAGAGTACGGGAAAAGTACCTTGTACAGGCCTATAGGCAACCACAGAAAGACAGCGCTTCATTGAAGAAATATGGGCAAACTGTAATGCATAAAAAATTTGGAAAAGGCCGGGTTTTAGTGGTTTTAGAAGGCAATATAGCGCAAGTAATGTTTGATGCGTGTGGTTTTAAAAAAATATCTATGAAATTCCTTGAGATGCTATAATGCGTAATAAGTTAATTGTTCCGAACCATATAGCAATTATTATGGATGGCAATGGTAGGTGGGCTAAACAGAGGATGATTCCTAAGAGATTAGGACATAGACAAGGTATGGTTACCGCTGAAAAGATTGTTGAGGAATGTAAAAAAATTGGAGTAAATTATCTTACCTTGTACGCGTTTTCCCTTGAAAATTGGTTAAGAAAAGACGAGGAAGTTAATGATTTAATGCATCTTTTGCGAGATTATTTAAACAATCGTATCGGAGAGTTAGTTGACAGCGGTATCAGATTGATTTTTATAGGAAATAGAAAGTTGTTGCCTACTGACATACAGCAAAAGATGGCAGAGGTTGAAGATATATCGAAGCAAAATACCTTTACTTTAATTATGGCGATCAGCTACGGGGCACGAGATGAGATTCAAAGAGCAGCTTATACTATGGCTGATTATATTGTGCATAACAAAATCAATGAAGTACCTGATAATATGTTTGAACGTTTTATTAATCCTTTTAATATACCAGATCCTGATCTTTTAATTCGAACTAGCGGAGAACAGCGCCTAAGTAATTTTTTATTATGGCAACTCGCCTATAGTGAATTATACTTTATTGAAAAATTTTGGCCGGATTTTGACAAAGATGATTTGTTAAAGGCTATAGAGGATTTTACATTAAGAGAAAGAAGATATGGCAAATAGTACAATAATACCTATAGTAATAAAAAAATTTTTAAAAGCTGATATTCTAAAGAGATCTTTATCAGCACTGATACTCTTGCCGCTTTTTTTGTTTGCACTGTATGAAGGAGGTTTACTTTATAGTGCTTTAATTATAGGGCTGGGTTCTATTATAATCTATGAATGGTTTTCTATAGTCTATAAAGCCAATGTTATTAAGCCAAGACAAAAATATAAATGGTATATTTTAGGTATCGTATACCTTCTTCTTGCGACCATATCTATGCTGTTTTTAAGGAATCAACCCTGTATTAAATTTGCTTTTGATTATAAATTGCTACTCTGGGTATGTATTATAGTTTGGACCACTGATATTGCTGCTTATTTTGTCGGTATAACAGCCGGTGGGCCTAAAATACTGCCAAAAGTTAGTCCCTCAAAAACTTGGTCAGGTCTTTGTGGAGCCTTGGTATTTTCAGTCTTAAGTCATGAAATTGCAATCAGGACCGTAGTAACCGAGCTCTTTAATCCAAAAATCAATATTCTTATCGCATGGAGTGTGGTTACTTTAACGTCGCTCATCGCGCAAGTAGGAGACTTTGCTGAATCGGCATTTAAGAGATATTTTCAAATCAAAGATAGTAGCCATATTATACCAGGCCATGGTGGAGTAATGGATAGAATGGATGGCTTAATAATGGTTTGTATAATATGGTTCATTGTATTTATTTTATCTATAATTTTTAATTTTTGATGCCAAAAGAAGTTCTAATACTTGGCTCAACTGGGTCTATAGGAGAAAGTACGTTACGCGTTATAGGTCAACACTCTGATAAATTTAAAGTCAAAACTCTAATTGCTAGATCTAATATAGATAAATTGGTAAAGCAAGCTAGGCAGTATCTGCCGCAAAATGTAGCGATCAGCGATAAAATTGGTTACAAACCGTTGAAAGAAATGTTATCTAACCTTCCGAGCATCAATGTTATAAGTGGAGAAGAGGCTATCAATGATCTTTTAAAAGAGCAATATGATATTACTGTAGCTGCCATTGTTGGCATGGCATGCCTTCAGCCAATAATAAAGGTTATACCGAATACTAAAGTGCTTTGTCTTGCTAATAAAGAAAGCATTGTGTGTGCGGGCAGTCTTTTAATGTACTTTGCTAGAAAGCATAATACCAAGATTATACCAGTAGATTCTGAACATAGTGCAATATTTCAAGTTTTTGAAAAAGAAAATACCAAAAAAATCAATAGAGTCATATTAACTGCTTCTGGTGGGCCGTTTTTAAACAAATCAATTGAAGAAATGAGAACGGCTAAGCCAAGCGATGCGGTCGCCCATCCGACTTGGAGCATGGGAGCCAAAATCTCTGTTGATTCTGCAACTCTTATGAACAAGGGCTTGGAATTGATTGAAGCTCATTACCTTTTTGATATTGAACACAGTAAATTAGAAGCAGTAATTCACCCTCAGAGCCTAATGCATGGCTTCATTGAATACGCAGATGGTTCGATGTTGGCTCAAATGTCGTTGCCAGATATGTGTACTTCTATTTCTTTAGCTTTAAATTATCCAGAAAGGCTTGATATTAAGCACCAAAAAATAACTTGGGAAAAGTTATCCTCGGTACAATTTTTTACTCCAGATGAAACAAAATTCAAATGTTTAAAACTAGCTAAAGACGCATTAAAAAGTGGGCAGGGCAGGTGTATTCAATTGAATATGGCGAATGAAATAGCTGTTAACGCTTTTTTAAACAACAGCTTACCATTTCTCAAAATTCCAGAAATAATAGAAGAGATGTTGAATAAACTTCCTAACACTCTGATTACTACAATTGAGGATGTCTTTTTAGTGGCACAAGAGGTGAGCGCAGCTGCTGAGGCTTTGCTAACAAAATTATAGCGGCTATTAAGCAGTAGACTAATGTTGTTTTTGGAGATTAATGCAAAAATATTGTAGATAATTATTAATCTAACAGAGATTAGAACACATTTTAGTGTTATACAATAACTTAGTTAGGAAATAGCATAAATAAATAGCAGTTGGTGATTTTAAATAAGGATGGTAAATATAGTAAGTGGTAACGCCCAATCAAAAAACATTTCAATACTATTAGGAAATGGAGATGGAATTTTCCAATCAGATGTATCATATGGAATTGGTTATGGAGCACTAGGATTAGTGATCGCAGATTTTAACGGTGATAGCAGATCTGATGTAGCTACTGCTAACCATGAATTAACACTATATCAATACTACTGAATAGTGCAGCATGGCCAACTACAGCTAGCACCAGTACTACTGCAACTATAGAGCCAACTATCGCTTTAACTACTCCAACTTCAAGCCCTCATACAGGAGCAACCACTGCTTCATCTTTTGCGCACCTTTATCAGGGAGTGATTGGTACATTAGCCATTTTTTGTTGGTATTAGCTGTTATCTGAGGTAAATAATAGTTAAAATACGAAGAAGGAATTTTAACCTAACAAGCTGTTGTATGTGAACCGAGTAGCAATATTCCTTTAGTTTTGCGTGGTTCCGGAAAAATTGGTTGTGAAGATCAAGAAAATTGTGCTATACCGCCCCTTACCACTCCATGCCTTGGATTTTGTATCTACGATGATCTTAACATTATAAAAAATGTTGAAAATTTAGGAGATCATTTAAGTTGTTGAATAAAACCACTTAATCCCTAGAACAATATCTTTACTTTAACAAAGGCGACCACGCAGGGTCCGACGCATCAGTTTTAACGGAAATTAAACGCTCATTGTAGCCTGTCACGTCAATAGAATAAATATTGCTAGTTCCATCTGGCTTCTGCCTGGTAAACATTATAACTCTGCCGTTTGGTGACCAAGTAGGACCTTCATCAAGCCAGCTTGTAGTTAAAAGTCTCTCTCCACTACCATCAGGTCTCATCACCCCTATATAAAATGTCCCAGCTTCGATTTTGGTAAAGGCTATAAAATCTCCTCTTGGAGACCAAACCGGAGTTGCATAAGTACCGCTTCCAGAGCTTATTTTTGTTATATCGGAGCCATTTCTATTCATAATATAAAGTTGCCTTCGCCCTGTACGGTCAGAATTAAAGACTATTTTATTACCGTCTGGCGAATAAGAAGGGGAAGTATTAATTGCTCCTATATCATGGGTTAGCTTAGTTGTTTTTCCATCTTCTAAGTTAATTTCAAAAATATTGGTAGAGCCATAATTAGCAACCGACATAATTGCGTAATTGCCGTCAGGAGAAAAGCGCGGTGAAAAGGAAATACCTTTGAAATGACCAACCAGCCTTTGCCACCCTCTCTCTATATCTAATATATAGACATGTGGTACCTTATGCTCATATGACATATAAATTGCCCTTTGGTTTTTAGGATCAAATCTAGGAGTCAAAACTAGATGCTTACCATTCGTTAACAATTTAAAATTTGCTCCATCTTGGTCCATAATGGCTAAGCGCTTTTTTATGTTCTTGCCTCTACCTATATGAGATACAAACAGGATCCTAGTATCAAAATAGCCGCTTTCTCCAGTCATTTTTTGGTAAATTCTATCGGCTATTTTATGGGCCAACCTTCTCCAAGATTTCTTTTGCACCTGATAGGACATACCTTCAATCACTACTTCTTTATATGGATCCCATATTTTAAATTGCACAGAAATTTGATTTTGATCACTAAATCGCACAGCTCCTCCAATAACTGCAACAGCGTTAATTTTACGCCAGTTATGATAACCAAGAGGCTTATCCATTGAAACTTCTTCTAAAAAAGAAACTCTATCTATAGCCCTAAATAAGCCTGAATTTTTTAGATCATTTAAGACTACGTCTACTATATCCCTTCCTGTTTGCTTTTCATCCCAGCTATCTGCAGCAAACTCTGCAATAGCTATAGGCATAGGCTCAAGAGTCCCTTGATTTATATCAATTTTCAATACCGCATAAGAAAGTTTAAACCAGAAAATGCTGCAAAGAAGCACTATAGATATTATTTTCCCCATATTGAAATATACCTTATACAAGTAGTTTAAATATACTAGGATACAAAAATACGCAACTTCTATAGATTTTCTTTCAGCGTCAGCACTTAGGCTAAGCTACAATATAGGAGTCATGATATTTTATTTTATGTTACATATGATATGTAATGATTTCAAGGTTTATATATGATAAAAATATTTTTGAATTGACTTTTTTCAATGAAGTATAAATGCCAGATTTAAATAGAATTATTGTTTCATGTGAGAGTTGTGGTGCAAAATTTTATGTCAGTAGCTCAGAAATACATAGCACCGGAAGATTCGTAAGGTGTACAATTTGCGAACATGAGTGGCTGGTTAAACTAAATGAAAATGTGCCTATTGCATATAACATAGAGAATAAGACTGAACAAAACATAGTTCTATTGAAGAAAAACAGGAAATATTTATACAGCGTTGTACTTCTTTTGTGTTCATTTTTACTATTAGGTTTCCTTTATTATTTCGAGAAATTCCAGCTACCTAATTATATAATAAATATTCAAAAAATCTGGGCTAAAGAACTAGCAATACAGGATGTATCATATAAATTTGTTGATTCTTACGAAGCGAATGACTCATTTGATAGATATAAAAGGTTTCTTTTAGTAACTATTTCCGTTGAAAATTTCGCAGATGTAACCAAACTGCTAGAAACTGTACAGGTAGTGGCTATGGATAAGCATAAGCAACAACTAACGCAAGTCACTGTATCTCCTCATGAATCTATACTTCCATTTCGTACCTTTGATATTACTATTAAGCTACCTTTTTATAGAATTATTCCAAGATTTGTTAACATTATTATCAATAAACAAAAGACAAAAGGAAGGGACTTATTCAACCAATTAGAGAAACTGATAAAAATTAATACATCCAGTAATTGAAAACTGAATTTATAATTTAGGTGACGATAAAATTAGGATGATAATTGACATATTTTTCTATAGGATTGTTTTTATAAGTATATTAAAAACAGAGGAAATATATGTCGAAAAGTGACGACATGTACGATGCTTTAAGCGATATCAAAAACTTAATGCAACAAAGCAGTGCTTTAACAAGTATGAAGAACAATATATTAGAGTTAACTAATCTCGTTCAGGAAAACCAAAAGGGTGCACCTAATAAAAAAGTTAAGCAAGCGTTGGACAAATTTCAGGTGACAGAGGGTCAATTAACTTCTACCCTTCAGGAAATATTAAAACCTTATTTAAAGACTTGGCTTGATGATAATCTACCTGGTATAGTTAAAGAAGTCGTTGAACATCAGATCAAAATGATTATGGACAAGTCCAATAAGAAATAAGGGGATGAAAAATGCCTTTTAAAATAGCATTTTACTATTATACAAAAAATTTATAGTATTGCTTTGCTGTACCCTTTTTATAGCAAATATAGCTTATTGTATTGATTTTTCATCCGATTTCAATATTGATCAAAATTTTTAAACGAAATGAAGAAAAGTTTTGGAGAAGAAAGTGAGCCGATAAAGCAAGACCTGGTAAAACCACCAATTAACTATTCTGAAAAAGCTACCAATACTACTCCAGACAGCAAATAATAACCCAATTAAAAAAGTTGAGAAAGTAAGCAAAGAGGCAAACACTGAAAAACAATCTGGAATGCAAAAAATCTAAGATCTGCAAGTTCTTCCCTCAAATTCAGGTAATACATTAACTCCTCCAGCATTGCCCGCTGAAACTCCTGCTAAACAGAATAACTTTAATAACACTAAAGCTCTTATCAACCAGTTAAAAAGCCTGCAAAATGATAACATGACTCAGATTGCTCCGCAAGTAAAAAATATATCTTCTCCAGTGACTCCTAGGCCAGCCTATGAAATTCCTCAAGCTCTTGATCAAAAGTCAGGTAATAGCCTTAATAGAGATAAGATACCTCACTTAGCGGCACCGAAAACACCTGAACCGAAACAAGTGACAATCTCTAAACTGCCTTCTCCAGAACCTATTCTGCCTACTCTAAACCCTGCTCAAACTAAGGCTTTGCCTCTCAGCGATAATAGCTATTCAATACAACAACCGAATGTAGTAACCCCTACACGCACAGAAACAACTTTAATTGCTCCTTCACCAACACCGCAAGTGATACAATTAGCTCCTGTTACTTTCCAGGCTCGCCAGCAACTCAAGCTGATCTCTTACAAGCTCCTACACCGCCAAAGACTAGCTCTCTTCCTCAAGAAAACGCAGCACCAAAAATCAACGAAAGTAAGAACTTCCATGCCCTCAACAGTTGCTCCTGAAGCATAAAAGGCTTCTACACCATATACTCTATCTCCTTACAACTCTTCTATGTCACAAAAACCTTCTGCACTAAAGGCCTTTTCTAAGCCAGAAATCAAAAAGACTGCTCTAAAAAGAGATAACAGCACTCAAAAGATAGAGGCTTCTAAATTATCTAGAAAAGTGCAAACTAAAAGTACTGCTACCAAACAGGGGAATTCTAAACAACAGCTAAAATGTATACCAAGACCAAAAGCTCCTCCAAAGAAAGTTAATAAGAAAAGAGATAATATAAAAAATACTGCTTCTAAAATAGAGCTGCCCCCTCCTATGTCCTTTGAAGATGCTGATAATCTTGGCTTAAGTCCTAGATCAGTATATTGACTATAGGGATCAATATCTTCCTCCCAATATTAATAAAACCGAGTATTCCGAAAATAATAAACACTTGCCAAAAGCGTTTTTTCATTCTGAATATTCTAGGTTATTATTTGCTGCAGTAAATAAAAATGATATAGGAGCTATAAGGGCATTGTTAAAAAAGGGAGCAGATATTAATACTGTCTCTCCAAATTATGGATATACTCCTCTAATTCAGGCAGTGCTCAAGAAAAAAAAGATGTAGCACGCTATTTAAATAACCAGAGGAGCTAATTTTAATCAGCAAGCAAATGATGGCAAAACTGCCTTACACTTAGCTGCTATTGTTAACGATGCAGAAATGTTTAAAATGCTTATTGCAGCTGGAACAAATACTTACATTACAAGATATAGAGGATAAAAGAGCATTCCAATATGTAACCAGCTCAAAAATGGCCTCGCAGCTTGCTCTTTATTATGATAACGTGAATTAAGCCTTATTATCATGAGGTGGTTATCAATTGGCTTTTATATAAAGGCGCTAGGTCAAGTAAGATAAATATCAAGGGCAATACAGCAGCCTTATTAGCAAGACGCCATGCTCCACAGATATTGCTGATTCTTTAGAAACAGCAGGGATACAAGAAGAAATAGCGGGCTATAAACCAGAAGATATTATAATAGCGAAATCTGGATTTACTTCAATGCCAGAAGAAACACGAATGAAGCCAATAATTAGATAGAGAGCCTAAGAAAAATATTAGTCCGCACAAACCTAAGAAATTGACTATACGAAGGTATTGTGATTAATATAAGCAAATAATATCTTAGATTATTTCAAAGATCTGATATAACGGTGGTAAAAATATATTCCATAAAAGAATGTGTCCTTCTACATTAACTGCATAGTATTCTGCCTCGCTTTGTTTTTGGTAAATAAAGCCAATGCTGATAACCAATTTAGCGCCTCGTTATCTCCAACAATTGGATCTTTTAATGGCAGCGGTTCTGTTAATAATTTAGTTGATATAAAGCTTAAGCAACAAATTAAGCAAGGGCAAAGTAATTACGGTGTCCAGCTAAATTTAAATAGTAATTTTTTAGCTAGCGATTCTAACAGTTTAAGTAGTATACAAGCTAGAGTTTTTGGATTTTTTGAGAATGAGTACGGTACGGTACAGATAGGAAATAATTTTGGGGGGCACTATTTATTTCAAGCCGATGATTTTAAAAATCCAAATTTTTCTCAAAGTATAAATTTCTTAGAATTAAATATAAAGGATACTATCAGTACTAAAGCTTATTCGCCCGATCTTTACATATACTCCCCAGGACTTTGGAGTGATCAACTGCATTTACAAAATCGATTTAGCAAAGGAAGCAGAATAGCTAACAAAATAAGTTATATATCGCCCTTAAAATATAACTTAATTTTTGCCGCTTCTTTTATACCAGATACAGATGAATTCATTAGGATATACCATACTTATAATGCTGGTGGAAGTACAGCCTTTAAAAATATACTACAACTAACACTTGGATACAGAGCTCAAGTTAATGATTTAGACTTTAAGGTTGCTTTCGGAGTTGAAAATGGAAAGCTCAAGAATATGCAAAATAATAATTTACTATTTTTGCCAGGTCAAAATTTTCCTATCAATGCTAAGAATCAAGAGAATTTAAAATCTTGGGATCTAAGTGCACAGGCAGCATATATGGGATTTAATTTAGGGTTTTCTTATGGTAATAATTACAAGAGCGGACAATACTACGTTGATAACTGCAAAAATGGCACTTATTGGAGTTTAGGTATATCGTATTCCATTCTTGGCTTTTCCGTATCTTTATCCCATTTTAGTAGTCAAAATATAAATGGAGATTTACAGAAAAATTCTGTAACAGCTGCTTATCAAATAAAGAAAGGGGTACACTTATTTACCGAGCTTGCCCAAATCGAATTGCTCAATAAAGTAAGCACTCCGTCTCAATCATCAAAATTTAATTGTTTCTTAGCCGGTTCTAAGATGAGTTTTTGAGAGCTTAAAGTCAGTCCTGCTTAAGAATAGATTTTAACTCTTTGCCTGGAATAAACTTTAGCTTTTTGCTTGCTGGAACTTTAATTCTTTTACCATTCCTCGGATCGGTCACTTCTCTACTCGGTATATTTATTATCTTGAGAGAACCGAAACCAATTAATTTAACCTTTTCTCCACTTCTTAAGGCTTTCTTTATTATAGCAATAAATGACTCTATACATTTATTAACTTCTGATTTTTTTAACTCTGTATAGCTGGCAAGTATCATTACCAGTTCTGCCTTATTCATACTCCCTCAAGTAAACTATTAACAATGTGTTGTTTATATTATGATTAACAGTAATACAATGTTTTGTCTAGGGTTTTTGCGTAAAATCGGCAGTACTGATTATAATTTCTGACCAGAAAGCTATAAAATGTAGTTACTTACTCCTCACCAAACTCTACGCATGGTTTATCTTCCAAAGTCATTGAGTTTGCTGTTTTTTGCAGTAAATGTATTTTATATAATTTACATTCATTTCCAGAAACAAACACCCTGGTACCAAATTCTCATCATTGCATCAAACGCTGAGCCCAAAAGATCGCTCGAAACAGCGCTATAATTAATTCATTTTCTTCTTCAGGTTGTTCACAAAAAGCTCTGTATAACCAGCAAGCACTGCAGTTGTATATTTAATTAAACCTGGCTCAATTGATTGTTTTATATTTTTCTTGGTATCCAAATAATCCACAATCTTTTCTGCCCCGATTTGCTCTGCAAGGTGGTAAGTATTGAACCCTATATAAGTTTCTTCATTATAATTAACGTTATACTGCTCAATTAAGAGTTTTAGAGCCTCTAGTTTGTTATTTATTGCGGCTACATGTAACGGCGGTAAGTCCCCATTTATCTCTAAAAGTGATAGAAAAATCAGGATCGCTTAACAAATAATTTAGTATAGAAATGCTTCCATGGGCGGCCGCCATAATGAATAGAAGTGCCGTTATATTTATCCTGTGAATAAGTACCGAGTTACACCCTAGCTTTTTGTGCCTACCTAAACATAGTAAGACTACCTTGAGCAGCAATCAGATGCATTACTCCAGCACCTGTTAGTGGATTTTTTATGGAACAATAAATTAAACACTTAATAAGCGCCAGGACCGCACCGCAACGTTGCCATCTTTATTATTTGCTCTTTCGCTCCGTTTTCTAAAAGATATTTGGCAGACAAATAGTGATTTTTGTCAGCTGCTAAATGAATTGGGTATACACTTTTATTATCCGAAAGTTTGGATTAGCAAGGTATTGCAACAAAATTTCATCCTAATGTCCCTTATCTGCTACAATATAAAGCGCAGTTGAGCCATCAATAGCTTGCAAATTAAGATTAGCACCTTTTTCTGCAAGAATATTCAACAGTATTAATACAATTTTTATTTGCAGTAATGTGTATGGGAGCAATTTTCTGGTAAGCTGTTTAATAGATCAAGTTTTGCACTAAGGCCTACTATTTCTTTAACAATCTCATGTTGGTTCTTTTCGGTTGCATAATGAAGCGGAGTAGTGCCAATTAACGTTTTACTATTTAATATATTTAGTAAATTTTGGCTCTTTTTCCTTTGTAAAATTTGATAAGAAGGAGGGCGGCCTCCTTATGACTGTTTTCACAAGCTAAATTAAGATCATTTCTGCCTTTAGTATCATCTCTTGCTAAATATCAGCTCTGTTTTCAAGCAAGATCTGTATTATATGCGGAAGAATTTGGCAATTGTGAATGAAGGGCTGCTAACTTCTGTAATGGAGAAATTTTATTGTTGCCCAATATGAAATAGAAATGATTATGGGGCAGTAAATTTTGGTGTGAAATTTCTTGAATCCAGTATTGAGCTATCGTTAGGCTTTCTATGGTACTACCAGAACTGCTAGTCACTAAAAACGCGGTCTCCTTTAAAACCAAAACGTTCTTAATAAGCTCGTTCTTAAGTGGATCTGGAGTGCCTAATGTATGAATTTTAAAAGAGGAATTTTTGCCTAACCCAAGTAATAGAGCAGGGCTATTAATTGCCACTCCCATACCTATTATTACTAAAGCATTAAAATTTTTTTTTATATTATTCTTTAAACGAAATATAGTATCAAAGTTTTGTGCTAAGAGAAACTCAAATAAGGGTAAGATATCTGATATTACTGTATTTACATCTACCTTAGCAGCATTTGTGATATTTGATTCATAAAGGTAAGGGTAATTCATTACAATTTACTATCTAAATTTACATTTGGTAACCCTAATGCCTTGATGAATGCGCGAAGTTCCTGCCGTGCCGCTACAATTGAGGTATTAAAACGGACTTTATTTGTAGAGCCAGCATCATTTAAAGTAAGGCCATGCAAGAACAGCTCTCTAAATATCACCCTTTCACTAAACCCTGGCACGATTCTAAAGCCAAATTTTTTAGATAACTTATCAATTGCCTTCTCTATATTACGTTTATTGATATTGTCTGTTGAAGAGCTGCGGTTACGCATAATAATCCAATCCATTTGTTTATTTTCACGTGCAGCTTTTTTTAGCTTTTGTTCCCAAACCATAGCACTATATATCCCCGGCTTGATTTTTTCCAAGTCATTCACTTCTATCTTACCAAGCAAATCGACATCAATAAAGCTATCATTAATTGGAGTCATAACAGTATCAGAGTAAGAATGAGCTAATCTACTTAAAAAGGTATCGCTACCTGGAGTATCGATGATTATAAAATCATTTTGATTTTGAATTTTAGAAATTAACTCGGAGAAGTTAGTGCCTTCCTCAAGCTCTGCTTGTTGCAGGTTTTGCTTTTTACTTTTTTCAAGCACATAATGCTCTGGTAAAGTAAGATTTATGCCTTCACTGGTGATGAACTTTTTTCTATTATTGATATAAGTTGTTAATGACTGTTGACGGTAGTCAAGATCAACGGAAGCAACTTTAAACCCAAGCTTTAATAAGCTAATAATTAAGTGGATTGCAGAAGTTGTTTTTCCAGATCCCCCTTTTTCGTTTCCTGAAATGATGATATGCGCCATATTTATATTTTTGCTAAAAAATCGATTAAATTATCAGAATCAACTAAGACTCCTTCACCTGTTTTCATATCTTTAACTTTGTATTGTGATTGTTGTATTTCCGTATCTCCAAATAGAATAACAGCTGATGCATTGAGTTTATTTGCTTTTTGCATTCTCTTCTTAATAGAGGAGTTATAATCTAAATATATATTAAATCCACCACCTCTTAATTTTTCCACAATTTTTAATGCTTGTTTTTCTGCTTCTTCACCAATTGGTATAAGATGGAAATTTTTCTGCCAGCTTATTTCACCGTTTTCTTTCTTATGCAGCTCAACAAGTCGCTCAATTCCTGCTGCAAATCCTATGGCGTTAATGCTGGGACCACCCATCAGCTTCACCAACCCATTATACCTACCTCCGGCTAAGACTGTGTCTTGACTGCCGAGCAACTCCGTGGTAAACTCAAATACGGTATGAGTATAATAATCTAAGCCTCGCACCAACTTAGTATTTGGGTGGTATTTTATATTTAAAAACTCTAATAAGCTAGTAACCTCTCTGTAGTATTGATCTGCATCGGGAGTTAAATAACTTAATATAGAGGGAGCGCTTTTAAGAATACATTTATCATTTTGATCTTTGGAATCTAAAATGCGCAAAGGATTGTGCTCTAGTCTACGCAAGCTGTCCTCTGATAGGGAGCTTTTATGCTTTTGTAAATATGAGGTTAGCGCTTGAGAATAATTTTTGCGACTTTCCGAATCCCCGACTGTATTAATTTCAAGTTTAACTAGGTGTTCTAAATTTAGCTCTCTTAATAAATACATAGCAAGACAAATGATCTCTATATCAGATTTAGGATCATCTGGTCCTAAGAATTCAAAATTTATTTGATTAAATTGCCTATACCTACAGTGTTGGGGGCGCTCGTGCCTAAAAACTGGTCCATAAGTAAAAAATTTTAATGGCAAACTTTGCGTAAGACCGTTTGAAATCATAGCCCTTACTATTGCAGCTGTAAATTCAGGGCGAAGAGTAATACTAATTTTATCCCTATCCACAAAAGTATAAGTTTCCTTAGAAACCACATCCGATGTTTCACCAAGAGTGCGATGAAAAACAGAAGAGTCTTCAAAAATTGGCGTTATAATCTCTTCATAGCAGTACAAATTTGCGATATTTTTAGCATAATTAACAACTTTATTGAAGAAGTATAATCCTTCTCTCAATATATCTCGTGTGCCGCGTATGGGTTGAAGTTTAAAACTCATATTATTAGTTTAATTTCAATTGTATTTAAACATATTTGGAGTTAGATTTATAATAATATTAGTAAGCAGTCATTAGAAAAGTTTCCTTTTGATTAATTTATATTGACCAAAGCTGCATCTTTTTGTATTAACAATAATAGTTAACTTTTGACTCATTTCTTTAGGATTTTTATTATGCATGGAGAATTTATGGATTTATTGCATTTTTGGCCGTTAGCTTTAATTGCAGTTACTCTTATTGCAGCACAATCTTACAAAACTTTTACTAAAAAGACAGTAAACGCTAACTTGCTTTCGTCAGTTCTTTTAGTTCTATGTTCTGTTGGTATAGTTTCTGGTAATCGCATTCATCACGGAGAAATGCTAAGCTTTTTAGATCCGTGTTTTGGTTATGCAGCTATATTGATAGATGTTGCAATTAATTTAGTTAAATCTAAAGTCAAAGTAAAAGCTTAATAGCCTTTATTTATTGAAGAGAGTAAGCGAGAAGTTTTATACTTTTCGCTTTTTTGAATTTGATATTAATTTATAACAAATTATGGTTGATTACACTCACATATTCGAAAAAGCTATTAGAAGTGTGATGGAAGAGGAGAGATACAGAGTTTTTACAGAAATAGAGTATAAAGTCGAACAAGCTCCTTATGCGTATAGTAAAAAACTAGATAAACAGATTATTGTCTTTTGTAGCAACGACTATCTTGGCATGAGCCAGCATTCCGTTGTTATCGATGCTACACATTGAGGTCACTAAAAAGTGTGGTGTTGGGGCACAGGTGGCACTCGAAATATATCTGGAACAAGCTCATATATAGTGGAATTAGAGGCAGAACTTGCCAATCCTCATGATAAAGAGGCGGGATTAGTTTTTACCTCTAGTTACGTGGCTAACCAGGCAACTCTAATTACTTTGGCAAAGATTATGCCTGATTGCGTAATATTTTCTGATGAGTTAAACCATGCCTCGATAATTCAAGGTATTAGAGATAGTAGGCTAGAAAAGCAAATATTTCTCCATAATGACCTCAACCATTTAGAGTCTTTATTAAGTCAATACCCACTAGAAAAACCTAAGTTGATAGTGTTTGAATCTGCTTACTCAATGTTAGGTGATGTAACACCAATTGGGGCAGTTTGTGATTTGGCTAAAAAATATCAAGCTTTAACTTACATAGATGAAGTTCACTCAGTAGGCCTATACGGCAAGGGTGGAGCTGGCATGGCAGAGAAACTTGGAGTTATGGATAAAATAGATATTATTCAAGGAATCTTAGCAAAAGCTTATGGAGTAATTGGCGGTTATATTACGGCCAAATCGGTTATAGTAGACGCAATCAGAAGCTTAGCATCAGGCTTTATATTTACTACTGCTTTGCCTCCTTCTATAGCGACCGCAGCCACTGCTAGCATTTGAGAAATAATAAAGAAGTACGTAATAAACATCAAGAAGCAGTTAAGAAGGTAAAAAACGGTTTCAAGGACATCTGGGTCAGCTTCTTAGATCACGGAACCCATATCATACCTGTTATGGTTAATGATCCATTTTTGGTAAAAAAAATTGCTGAAGACTTGTTAAATGACCATGACGTATATGTTCAGTATATTAATTTCCCAACTGTCCCACGCGGTAAAGAACGTCTTAGAGTAACCCCCTCCCCACTACACACTGATCAAATGATTGAAAGGTTGATCAGTGGATTCGGTAGCGTTTTTAAGAAGAATAAAATACCTAAATATGACTTATTAATTAACAGCAGGCTATATAATTAATAATTACTGAAATAAATTTACCCAATAAAAAGTTGTATTGGGCAAATTGCTAAATTAGAATTATTACTATGACATTTATGGCAGTATCAATAAACATGGATGGAAAGATGCCACAATCTACAACAGCAGACACAGATTTTGATTTCGGGAAAATAGCCAAAGAGGGAATAGACTACTTACAAACTGCGCTTGCAACCTTTGGTGGATCAAAAAGCAAAGCTGGAGCTATCGCAATTGAAGGCATAGAATTGCTATTCGATGGAGAGTTAGAAAGATTATTTGATGAGGGTTTAGAAGAGGTACCGTCATTAGTTGAAAAACTTTCAAACGGTTTAGTTTCACAACGCTCTGTAAAACAAATAATATAAAAAACGCCTATAAATCCGTCGATGCTTCAGCTGATGAATTCGTAAAGAAATTTGAACAAGAACGTGATGGTCTGAAAGCAATAATGTCTTCACATGCTCAAGAAGTTATTGGAAAGCGTGTAGAAGCTTTGGAAAAAGTATATCAAGTAGCCCAAGAATTAAAAAAGGCGCAGAACTATCGACTTCAACAGAACACTCTATAAACCCTGATTTAATTAGCAAAGCTGTTGGAGCTATGGAAACACGAGAAATGCGCTTGTCTTCTCATTAAGGAGAAGTTGGAACCGTAAAAATTGAAAATGCGAAAGCTCAGGTTAAGTCTGAAGAAAAAAATAGCGGCCGCGCGATGTAAGTCTAAATTGTTATAATCAGCAAAAACCTCTCAAAATACAGAAGCGTAGCTTGAGATGTATCTCAAGCCACTTCTTCAATAGGAAGAGCTAATAATTTGATGATGAAGAAGATAAGCATCGCGCTAACTCACTTAGCTACAATTCAATCCTTCAAGTTATATGTTTATCTCCCTCTCCATTACATTTTTAATGCCAATCTCATATAACTCTGAATAATATAGTAGGAAGAAAGGCACAATAGTGCTCAAGATACGCGATAGCCAAGCTATAAAAACCTAGCTAAAATAAACTATATCCTTTCTGTAATTTCTCTGGGTCTTCTATTCATTAAAATACTTCATAAAAGGGCTATCAGAAGATATCACAATTGATGTATTGGGCTTAAAGGTATTTTTATATGCTTCTAGTGACCTATAAAAAGAGAAGAATTCAGGATCACTATTGACAGCACTTGAAAATATTTTAATTGAAGCCGCGTCCCCATTACCTTTTAGGATTTCTGATTGTTTTTTAGCTTCTGCCAAGATAATAGCTTTTTCTTTATCAGCGTTAGCCTTAATAGCTAAAGCCTCTTCTGCTCCTTGCGCTCTAATCTCTTTGGCTTCTTTCAACCTGTCAGTTCTCATTCTATTATAAACTGCGTCTCTAGCCTTATCTGGTAAATTTACTCTAATAATTCTTACATCGATTATATTTATACCAAAATTCTCAGCTTGTTTTCTAACTAATTCGGTTATTTTATTAGTAATAACGCTTCTTTTGCTACCAAGCACGTCAATGAAAGGGAAGGTACCTACTACTTCCCTAACGCTTGATTCAATAACAGAACCAATCCTCATTTTAAGTTTTTGGTCATTTTGTACGGACTGATAAAATTTTAGCGGATTAGTTATTCTATATTTAGCGAAGGCATCAAGTTTCATAGTTTTTTGATCCAATGCCATTAATTCACTGGCATCTCCCGGGCTGAATGTCAGATGTTGAATTCTTTTGTCGAATTTTACTACATTTTGCATTAGCGGAATCTTGAATTTGAGGCCAGGAGTTAACTCTTGCCTTACAGGTTCACCAAACTGTAATACTAAAGCTGTTTGTCTCTGGTCTAAAACATAAATAGAATTGACCATTACCCACAAAAATAATAACAAGCCGCCGATAATTTGATACATTTTATTTGTCATAATTTTTTTTTATTAATTCATTTATTGAGAAGAAAGGAACCGATTTACCAGCAACTGATTTATCAACAATTACTTTATTTAAATCTTTTAGCACATGCTCCATGGTTTCAATATACATACGTTTTTTTGTAGCTTCACGAGCGCTCTGATATTGAGAGACTATATTCTTAAACCTTTCTGCTTCACCAGTCGCTCTCGCTATAGCACTTTCTTTATATGCCTTAGCTTCTTCTATTACTGCTTGAGCTTCCCCTCTAGCACGTGGGATAATATCATTTCTATAAGCGAATGCCTCATTGATTTCCCTTTCTTTATCAGCTTTTGCAGATTGAATATCGCGATAAGCGTCTCTAACTTCAGGCGCAACATAGCTGTAGAGTATACCAACATTAACCACTTCTATTCCAGAATTATAACTATCTAAAATTTCCTGCAAGATATTTTTGGCACGCTGCTCTATTTCTTGTCTTTGCTCAGATAAAGCTTCAGAAATTTTAACACGGCCCACAACCTGTCGCATAGCACTTTCTGCAGATACTTTTATAGTGCTTTCACCTATATCATCCTTAATATTGAACAAGTAATCCTTAGCACTTTTGATGTACCACTGCACAAAGAAATGCATATCGATTATATTTTCATCTCCAGTTAGCATTTGGCTTTCTTTTGGATTGCTTGAATCGGTCTCATCTGAGTTATTATTAATATTAATTTTTCCAGGAAAAGCCTTTAATCCTATCATTTCCTTATTAATCCTGGTCACGCTAATCTTTTCAACTGTTTCAATAGGTGAGGGAAGCTTATAATTTAAGCCTGGCGTTGCTGTCCTATTATATTTACCAAACCTAATCACTACGCCTTCTTCATCAGTGTCTATTGTATAAAACCCGGTTGCAAGCCATACAAAAATTAAGCCAATAAAAAACGCCAATACCACTGGGGAAGGATTGATCGGAGTATTATCTTTTGCCGATCTATTATTGCCTTTACTTAAAAAACTGATGATTTTTTCTTGTACCTTTTTAATTAATTCATCTAGGTCACTATTAGTATTTGATGGCCAAGACCTGCCTTGATCTTTATCCTTATTGGGTGTATTGTTCCCCCAAGGATTTTCAAAGGTTAGTAGATTGTCAATAAAGGACATAATGAAAATCTTAAAACTGTTCTGATATAAGTTTATATAAAGAAATCTTTTTTATCTTACAAGTCATGTATTCAAGTGAAGTAGTTTTAAATTTATTAAAAAAGATTAAGTATAAAGGAAAAAATCTTATAAATGATGATTTCGTTCTAGATCTTTTAGTACAAGAAGAAAAAATAATTATTGTACTAGATGTAGATAAGTTTGATACTGCAGCATATGAAGATGTTAAATCTTCAATAATAAAGCATTTGCTAGCGTCCTTAAAAATTAGTGCCGACTCTTTGAAAATTATTTTTAGTAAAGAAAAAAAAATTAAAAAAGAAAGCATACCTAACGTAAAAAAAGTTATTGTAGTTACTTCAGGCAAAGGAGGCGTTGGTAAATCTACTATAGCAGCTGGTCTTGCGGTTGCTTTATCAAAAACAATGAATGTAGGTCTACTAGACGCTGACGTTTATGGTCCTTCAATTTCTCATCTCTTTGGGATCAAGCAAAAGCCTGATATAGCTAATAATAAAATTAATCCTATCTTAAAAACTGGAGTTCACTTAATGTCTATGGGTTTTCTAATTGATGAGGAACAGCCAGTTATTTGGAGAGGACCAATGCTTAGTAAAGCTTTATTTCAAATGACACATGGCGTTAATTGGAGCTTTAATGACAGAGAATTAGACGTATTAATTATTGATACGCCTCCAGGGACCGGAGATATACACTTAACACTCGCAACAAAATATTTGATAGATGGAGTAATTTTTGTTACAATACCTCAATTACTTGCAGTAAAGGACACTATTAAATCAATAGAAATGTTTATCGAGCTAGGCCTACCTATTATAGGTATTGTAGAGAATATGAGTTATTTTCTAGAGTCTACTGGTCTCAAGAAAGATGTTTTTGGAAAAAACAAGATAAAGCTTGCTGAATTGGAATATCTTGTCAGAATTCCGTTAATAGAATCAATTGCTCAAGCTGAGTATATAGATAACAATATCTTTTCTTTAAAAGATTATTTTAGTAAGTTGGCTTTTGCAGTAAAAACGTTTATAGAAAATTAGCAATGAAAAATTTTTCTTCTAATCAAGTATAACGAGTTATTAACAATAATAAATTTTAAACCATATGGAAATACAACCTATAAAAAAAGAAGGGCTATTTAGAGAATATACCGTTATCGTTCCTTCTGAAGATATCAAGAAAAAAGTTGATGAAATCCTAGCTAAAGAGGCAGAAACATTTAAAATGCCTGGCTTTAGGGAGGGCAAAGTTCCTATTAGTTTAGTTAGAAGGCAGATTGGCGGAGAGGTACTGCGAAAGCAACTAAGGCAATCTATAGATGATGCTGTTAAGGCGATCCTGAAAGAGTCAGAAGAAAGGCCGGCTATGCCTCCAGAGATTCAAATGAACAATTTTGATGAAAATACCGAATTAAAAATTACCATTAGCTTTGATGCATTACCTAAAATTCCAGAAATTGATCTAACTAAAGTTTCTTTTGATGGATATGAAATAGAAGTTCTTGATAGTGACATGGAAAAAGCCAAAGGTGAGATCTTAAAGCGTTCTAAAAATTTTCAACCTGCAGAAGATGGGTATAAGGCACAGGTAGGTGACATGTTAAAAATAGATTTTGTTGGTAAAATTGATGGAGTTGAATTTGAAGGCGGAAAAGGTGAGGGGATTAAATTAGAAATTGGTTCTAAGCAGTTCGTTCCAGGCTTTGAAGAACAATTAGTTGGACTAGCAGTTAGCGAAGAAAAAACGATTAACGTTGTATTTTCACAAAATTATCCGAAATACCCTGGTAAGGAAGTGACCTTCTATATAAAAGTACATGAGATACTTAGGACTCAAGATACTGCAGAATGGAACAATGAGCTAGCTAAAAAGCTTGGCTTTGAAAAAATTGAAAATATTGAGAAAATGATCAAAGATAGAATGTCTACTGACTTTGCTGTTATGGCTCGTTTTCATACCAAGAAAGAACTATTTGATATTCTTGATAGAGAATATGAGTTTGAGCTACCACAGAGAATGTTTGAGGCCGACCTAGAACAATTAATAAAAGAAGCTAAAGCAAAGCCTTCTCCGGAAACTCAAGATAAATCTGAAGAAGAATTAAATGAGGAATTTAAGAAAATCTCTTTCAGAAGAGTCAAGTTAGGACTTTTATTAGCTGAGCTTGCGAGAATCAATAAGATCGAAGTCAGTGAAAATGACTTAAGAGAAACAATAGCGGTTCAAGTTATGCAGATGCCAGATAAACAAAAAGAAATTATTGAGTATTTCAGCAAACCTGAAAATTTAAGAATGCTAGAAGGGCCAATTCTTGAAGAAAAAATAGTGGACTTTATTTTAACCAAAGTAAACTTAAATAAGATAAAAATCACGGCTGAGGAATTTAGCAAAAAGAATCTCATTATATAACTGAAGAGGGGGCCTATAAAATGTCTGTTGTACCTATCGTCATAGAACAAAGTTCTAAAGCTGAAAGAGCTTTTGATATATATTCTCGTTTGTTGAGAGATAGAATAGTATTTGTTAATGGCCCTATAGAAGACAATATGGCTGCTATCATCGTCGCTCAATTGCTTTTTTTAGAATCAGAAAATCCTGATAAAGATATTCATATGTATATAAACTCTCCGGGCGGGGTTGTTACTGCTGGCATGTCTATATATGACACCATGCAGTATGTAAAACCTCGGGTTGCAACAGTATGTATGGGCCAGGCATGTTCTATGGGTTCCATGCTTTTGATTGGTGGAGAGTCTGGAATGCGTTATTCATTGCCGAATTCGAGAATTATGATTCACCAGCCACATGGAGGTTATAAAGGACAAGCAACTGACATAGAAATACATGCCAACGAAATATTACGCATTAAACATAATATGAATTTGCTCTACGTTAAACATACTGGACAACCTCTTAAAGAAATAGAAAAAAGAATTGAGAGGGATAGCTTTATGTCTGCTTCTGAAGCTAAGAAGTTTGGTTTAATAGATGATATTATTGAAAAAAGGCCTTTTACTGATAAAGAAAAACTTGTTAAAGTTGATAGTAAGATGGAAGGCATTTCTGCTAAAATAAAGTAATACTTTTTGATAATATGGTAAATTCACAGCACTCTTCGCATTCTCTTCACTGCTCCTTTTGTGGTAAAAGTCAAGAAGAAGTAAAAAAACTTATAGAAGGCCCAACCGTTTATATATGTAATGAGTGTGTGGAGCTTTGCAGCGAAGTCATAAAAGATAGTACCGTTACTGAGGCTGCAGAGTTTTCATTACCAAAGCCTGCCCAGATATATAATTATCTTTCGCAGTATGTTATTGGTCAGGAACGTGCTAAGAGAATTTTATCCGTTTCGGTTTATAATCATTATAAGAGACTGTTTCATAAAGATTCCTCTAATGATATTGAAATTGCTAAATCAAACGTATTACTTATAGGTCCAACTGGCTGCGGGAAGACGCTCTTGATTCAAACATTAGCAAAAATTTTAGATGTACCCTGTGCGGTTGCTGATGCAACTACTTTAACAGAAGCCGGCTATGTCGGAGAAGATGTGGAGAATATAATAGTACGCTTACTCCAGGCCTCTGATTATAATATTGAAAGAGCTCAAAGAGGAATAGTTTACATAGATGAAATTGATAAAATATCTCGCAAGTCAGATAGCCCATCAATCACAAGAGATGTGTCTGGGGAAGGGGTACAACAAGCGTTATTAAAGTTAATGGAAGGATCTATTGCATCCGTACCACCGCAAGGAGGTAGAAAACATCCGCAGCAAGAATTTTTACAAGTGGATACAACTAATATTTTATTTGTCTGCAGCGGTGCTTTCGAAGGACTCGATAAGGTTATTACTAGAAAGAACAAAAAAACTCATATTGGCTTTAGCAGCAACGTTAAGAATTTAACTGAAGAACAAGTTGGAGAATTATTAACTCAAGCTGAGCCGGAAGATTTATTGAAATATGGTTTAATACCAGAATTTATTGGGCGCCTGCCAATTATTGCTGCAGTAGAAGAGCTAGATACAGAGGCCTTAATTGCTATTCTTAGTAAACCTAAAAACGCTCTAGTGAAACAATATGCAAAATTGTTTGAAATGGATAATATAGATTTGCAAGTAACGCAAGATGCCCTGGAGGCAATTGCGGAAAAAGCAATAAAACGCAAGACAGGAGCTAGAGGATTACGTGCTATCTTGGAAGAAATCTTGCTTGATATAATGTTTGAAACTCCTGGACAGAACAATATAGCTAAAGTTCTTATTGATGAAGAAGTTGTAAAAAAAGGTAAGAAGCCCAAAGTAGTTACTAAAACAAAAGAAAAGAAACTAGCAAATCGTTAGCTGCCTTACTAGGAAGCTTAGTAATTTTTGCAGCTTTAGTAATATCGGTTTCTCCAAGCATGGTTTGCAGTTATGCACTAAAAAATTGGACTTAAAGTTTTAAAAAAAGTTTTAAAAGCGAGGTCGACGTGTGAAAGTGTTTACTTTATCTACAGATTATATGATGAAGATGAAACGAGTATAGCATAGAACTTTTTGAGCCGAAGCCTGGTTGATAAAAAGACTCCAGATAAAACAATAAATAAATATTGACTTAGGCTAATAATATTCATATTTGTTGTCGAAACAAAAACTACGCGCGATGACTTGATACTTAATCATCGAGGCTCTTGGTTAAGAGTTTTATATAGCGTTATCTCCAAAAATCAGTCCAGTTAAGCGTTTATAGTTATATTTGGCACAACTACTCTATCATCAACATTACCCGACTTTCTGAATTTCCCCATTTCATTAATCACTAAATGTAACTTAAAACCATAAACCAACTTTTAGTATTTTTTACCTTAGTTACTAGGATATTATTACGTAAGCGTTCTATCATCGAAACTGTATTTGATATCAAGACAGCAAAAGTTTCTTCTAATATAGTTTGTAAAGGATGTTTACTTTGACTTAACTGTAGGCGGATTAGGTTTAAGAGGAGTGCTTACAATTAGTATCTTTATATGGATAAAATTTCTTTAGATTTTTGAGTAGCTAGCTCTTCTACTTTAGCACTGAAGTCATCAGTAATTTTCTGTATATCGTTACTATAACTTTTAAATTGATCTTCGGATATCGCTTTTTCTTTTTCTAATTTTTTAAAACTATCTATTGAATCACGCCTAACATTTCTAAGAGCTATTTTTGATTGTTCAGCATATTCATTAACTTTCTTACTTAGCTCACGTCTTCTCTCTTCAGTTAAATCTGGAATTGGGATTCTGACGATTTGGCCTTCGCTAACTGGATTTAATCCAAGACCAGAGTTAGCTATTGCTTTTTCAATATTTTTTACTACTGATTTGTCCCAAACTTGGATGGTAATCATTCTTGGCTCTGGAACATTTACAGTCCCTAGTTGAGAAACTGGCACAAAATCTCCATAAGCTTCTACCTTAATGGGATCAAGCAACGAAGCAGAAGCCCGACCTGTATGAAGGCCGAGCAAAACATGTTTAAGTGAAGCAATCGCTCCATCCATCCTTTTTTTAGTGTCCATAATAATATCATCATGTTGAGTCATCGTGTTACCCCCTTATTTAACAATAGAATATGTTCCAGTACCATTTAGTACTTTTAGTATTTCGCCTTTTTTGTGTATATCGAATATTAAGATTGGAATATTGTGGTCCCTAGCAAGAGTGATTGCTGCGGTATCCATTACGTTCAAATCATTTACAATCACATCTTTATAGCTTATATTAGCATATTTCTTAGCGGTTATATTAGTTTTAGGGTCTGCTGAATATATTCCATCTACTTGTGTACCTTTTAAAATAGCACTACAGTCAGTTTCAGCTGCTCTAAGCGCTGCAGCAGTGTCAGTCGTAAAAAATGGACTTCCTACTCCTGCAGCAAATATTACTATCCTGCCTTTTTCCATATGTCTTATGGCACGTCTTCTGATATATGACTCTGCTATTTCTGTCATAGAGATAGCAGATTGCACTCTGGTAAAAACCCCTAAACCTTCAAGTTTGCTCTGCAAAGCAATAGCATTAATCACAGTTGCAAGCATACCCATGTAATCACCGCTGGCTCTTTCTATACCAAGACTCTGAGATGTAGCGCCCCTACAAATATTGCCACCGCCAACCACGATACAAATTTGGTAACCTAAATCATGAACAGCTTTTATATCATCGCATATCTGAGTCATAATATTGATGTCGTGACCGAATTTGTTTTTACCCATCAAGGCTTCCCCTGATAGTTTTATCAATATGCGACGATATTTATCAGCCATAATTAATATTAACAACAAAATAATGAGTTAAAAGGAGCTTTTTAAGCTCCTTAAGTTCTTTTTATCCAGCCATTGCAGCAACTTCAGTTGCAAAATTGTTTTCTTGTTTTTCTATTCCTTCACCTAGTCCATATCTAACAAATTTTGTAACCTTAATTTGTGAACCGACGTTTTTAGCAACATCAGCAACCATTTGAGAAATTTTTATTTTATTGTCAAGGGCATGGACTTGCTCGAGTAATACTACTTCTTCATAAAATTTACGTATACGCCCTTCAACCATTTTTTCAACTACAGCTTCAGGCTTTCCTGAAGCGAGAGCCTGCTCTGCAAAAATAGCTTTCTCTTTTTCAATTAATGCTTGATCAAGCTGCTTAATGTTAAGCGATTCAGGCTTCGCCGCGGCTACATGCATAGCAATTTGTTTAGCAAGTGTTTTAACTTCTTCTGAAACAGAATCAGATTCCAAAAGCACTAAAACTCCAATCTTGCCCATTCCTTCAGCTACAGAGCTATGTATATAAGATCCTATGACACCAGAATCAAGAGATACATAATCTAGCCTTCTTAACATTAGATTTTCTCCAATTGTTGCAATATGCTCAACTATTTCTTCTTGAACCGTTTTAGAATTGTTATAAGGAGACTTAAGAGTGAGCAAAGCTTCCATACTCTTTATATCATGTTTTAAGGCCTCAGCAGCTAAGTTTCTAGCGAGCGCTTGGAATTTACTATTTTTTGCTACAAAATCTGTCTCCGAATTAAGCTCTAAAATAACTGCTTTATTAGGAGCAGTCGCTACTACGATTACTCCTTCAGATGCAACTCTACCGGATTTCTTACCAGCCGCAGCTAATCCATTTTTTCTAAGCCAATCTACAGCTTCTTCTATATTGCCATTGCACCCCACAAGAGCTTTTTTACAATCCATCATACCTGCGCCAGTTTTCTCACGCAGATCTTTTACCATACTTGCATTAATTTCTGTCATAAGCTACCTCTTTACTCTTTTTCTGCGTTAAAACTAGCTGAATCTTCTATAGGCGCTTTTTCCGCAGCCCCTATATCAACTCCAGCTTTAATTAAACTTTGTTGTATACCTTCAAGAACAGATCCTTGAGCTAAATTCATGTAAAGCTTAATAGCCTTTGAAGCATCATCATTCCCAGGAACAACATAAGTGACCCCTTCGAGGCTTGCGTTAGTATCAACTACAGCAATGACTGGTATGTTTAATTTATTTGCCTCTTCAATAGCGATTCTCTGCTCATTGGTATCAATAACAAATATAAGGTCGGGAAGGCCGTTCATATTTCTTATGCCACCGAGCATTTTTTCTAGTTTTTCTTTCTTCTTAGTTAGATTTAATCTTTCCTTTTTGGTCAACAATGAATCCTTATCAGCAAGTTGCTTTTCAAACTCCTCTAGTGTTTTCAAGGATCTAGAAACTGTATGCCAATTTGTTAACATACCACCTGGCCAACGATAATTAACATAATATTGACCACATTTTTGAGCATTTTCTGCGATAACTTCGGTTGCTTGTCTTTTTGTCCCTACAAAAAGAATTTTACCATTTTTAGCAGCGACAGATTTTAATACATCTAAAGCAACATTAAGCATATAATATGTATCCTTAAGATTAACTATATGCATATTATTGCGAACTCCATAGATGTATTGAGACATTTTTGGATTCCAAAGATTTTTTCTATGTCCGAAATGAACCCCAGCTTCGAACAGCTGTTGAATTGTAAATTTTGATTGATTCATTTTAATTCCTATAAAATTTTGGTTTATTCCTCTGCAAGTCAAATCACTACTCTAAAAGCAGCACCAAAATAAAAACTTACATGCGAATTTGCACTAAAATTCATATTTAAATGCATAAGGGCGATTATATAATCAGTTAATGAATAAAAGCAAGCCAAGATTTATAGCTAGTGGTATTATTTTATAAATGATTTTTTGTTATTCTATATTATCCAGCCTTTCAGAACATAAATCTAATTCTAAGGAATTTTTAGGCAATATAGACGCATTATTAACCCCCGCCTTGAGCCCTCTCTTCCCTGAGTTTTTATCTGAACAGGGTCAAGTTCCTAAATTTAAGCTGTACACTATAGCTATGTCGGCTTCAAACTCAGCTTCAAGCTCAGCTGGCGTTTTCAGGTTAGGCTCTATAGCAGTAGGTGCCAATTGCCTAACAAGTCGAGAAGCAGCTCCTACACAAGCTGAAGATATATTAAGCTCAGCTTCTTTTTGCACCATAGCTTCTTCTAAACTAGTTTCTATAGCTACCTTCTTCACAAGCTTATCTTTGGGTTTCACACCAGCTGCAAGTAGTAGGCATATCACTTACAAATGTAGGAGTAGTTTTATTGGTCAAAGAGTCGTGACAGTAAGCACAACTTCTCCACAAGAATATCATACCAGGTTCATCTTGTTTTACCTTCGCAAATTTTTCTAAATCCCTACATAATTGTTCGATTTTCTAGAGTATATCACCTCAAAGTTATGCTGAGGTGAAATAGTAGCTATATCTCTATATAAGCTAATAATCTTTTCCGTGAGCGGGTAGATTCTAAACTAGTTTCGTACTACCTCCAATCTATAACCTTAACTTTAGGTCTTGCGCTCAATTCAGCATGCGCATTACTTTCAAGTAAAGAAGTAGCTTTCTCGGCAAAGATACTTCTTTTTGCAAGAGGGCTATCATTTAATAACTATTTCAGCTAAAAAAACTACCTCACAATTATCTATGAGAGCAGGAGTTACATTAGAATGAGGATCATAACTTTTGCACTTCAAAGAATTTATTAAATTCGCTAGTACTTTAATCCCTAAGATTTAATAAATGCTTCTCCAGATGATTAAGTTGATTTTTGTAATATCATCCGCCGTATTTAAAAAGGCCCTTATTTCAGTCCTGGCCTTTTCAGGTGGTACTTTTATATAGTGTTCCCCACAGAGGGGAAGCCTAGAATCCCCTAGGACATAATTAATTAATATAAATCGACACCTCAACACTACCTGCTAAAAAGCATTATCAGAGCCGCTTTATATCACTTTTTAGGACAGCTTCAAATCAAAAGTTGTTAATAAGTAGAGCTTTTTATTACTGGACAGCATAAGCTTTTATTGCTATAAAGAGCCATACACTCAACACCATGGGACCTTAGTTCAGTTGGTTAGAACGCACCGCTCATAACGGTGTTGTCGTAGGTTCAAGTCCTGCAGGTCCCACCACCTTTTTTATAATTATGAAGAAAAAGCTTTCCATTAAAACTTATGGCTGCCAAATGAATGTCTACGATTCCATTCGCATGGTGGATCTATTAAAACCTCATGGGTTTGAAGTAGTTGAAGATACTTATTCAGAAGATCTGGATATGATCATTTTCAATACTTGCCACATTAGAGAAAAAGCAGCCGAAAAAGTTTATTCTGAATTGGATAAAGTGAAAAAAAAGAAGACTATAAGAAATAAAAATGGCCAAGAAATGATAATTGTAGTAGCTGGCTGTACAGCTCAAGCTGAAGGGGAGGAGGTCTTTAGACGTGCTCCTTATGTTGATATCGTAGTAGGACCTCAATCATATCAAAATTTACCTATTTTATTAGAACAGGTTAGAAGAGAAAAAAAATGGGCGATTGACCTTGAATTTAAAGAAAATGATAAGTCAGATTTGCTACCTGAGCATGATGAACTAAAAGGTCCTTCAGCTTTTTTATCTGTCCAAGAAGGCTGTGACAAATTTTGTCACTTCTGCGTTGTTCCTTATACACGAGGTAGCGAATACTCAAGAGCAGTACCTCTAATATATAGAGAAGCCGCAAAATTAGTAAGCCTCGGAGCAAAAGAAATTAATTTACTTGGGCAAAACGTCAGCGCTTATCATGCAGATGTTGAAGGAGAACAGTGGAATTTGGGGAAATTAATTAAGCATTTAGCTAAAATTCAAGACCTACAACGCATCCGCTATACAACCTCTCATCCAAGAGACATGCTTGATTCTAATTTATTCGCAGTACATAAGGATGAACCTAAGCTCATGCCTTCCTTACACTTACCGGTGCAGTCTGGTTCTGACAAGATATTAAAGGCTATGAATAGGCAGCACACTAGAGATTTTTATTTTAAAATCATAGATAAATTTAGAGAATATAAGCCTGATATGGCATTTTCTTCAGATTTTATAGTTGGATATCCAGGAGAAACTGATCAAGATTTCCAAGATACTTTAGATTTAGTAAAAATAATCGGTTATGCTCAATGCTATTTATTCAAATATAGCCCAAGGCCTGGCACCCCTGCTTCAGTTTTAGAAAATCAGGTACCAGAGAATATTAAAGCTGAGCGCTTATATATTTTACAAGAACTGCTTGCCCAACAACAACTCGCATTTAATCAATCAATGGTTGGCAAGGTCCTGCCTGTTTTGCTACAAAAGGATGGAAAAAAAGAAGGCCAGCTCATTGGCAAGTCTCCGTATATGCAGTCTGTTTTTATAACGGCACCTAAGGAAAAAGAAGGGCAGGTGGTAAATGTCTCAATCACTGCAGGCTTTCAAAATAGCCTTGCTGGGGCAATATAATTCATCTATAATAAGATTTGGCATAAAATAAAATTATCAATATGGATGCGCTAATTCTTGCTCGCATACAATTTGCAGCAAATATTTCTTTTCATATTCTTTTTCCCTCCATTAGCATAGGGTTAGGCTGGTTTTTGTTGTTTTTTAAGATAAAGTACACAAGAACTAGAGATGAAGCGTGGTTCAACGCATACAAGCTTTGGGTCAAAATATTTGCTCTGTGTTTTGCACTAGGGGTAGTAAGCGGTATTACGATGTCCTTACAATTCGGCACAAACTGGCCAGGCTTTATGGAGAAAGTTGGCAATGTAGCCGGGCCTCTCTTAGCTTACGAAGTTTTAACTGCCTTCTTCTTGGAAGCAACATTCCTTGGGATTATGCTCTATGGCTTCAAAAAAGTCTCTAATAAAATACACACTCTATCTATATTTCTGGTTGCACTAGGAACAACTCTTTCAGCTTTTTGGATTATAGCGCTGAACTCATGGATGCAAACTCCTAGTGGATTTGTAATCATAGAAAATAAAATACATCCAGCAAATTGGCTTGAAATTATATTCAATCCCTCAATGCCTTATAAATTTCTTCACATGATACTTGCCTCTTTTTTAATGGTAGCTTTTTTAATAGCTGGAATTTCTGCATATTGTAACCTAAGAGATAGATCAACTAACGCCTTTCATTTCTATACCCTAAAGTCTTCAATATATACTGCAGCTGCTCTAATTCCATTACAAATTGTGATTGGAGATATGCACGGTTTAAGTTCTTTCAAACATCAACCCACTAAAATAGCAGCTATAGAAGCTATATGGGAAGATGAAAAAGGAGCTGATTTTAGGGTATTCGCTATACCTAATGAAGAGAAGAAAAGAAATGATTTTGAAATCACTATCCCGCATCTCTCTAGCATACTCTTAACTCATAAACTCAATGGTGAAGTTAGGGGCATCAAAAGTTTTCCTTATCACCCTCGCGTTGCGCCGGTGTTTTTTACGTTTAGAATTATGATAGGCATCGGAGTGCTAATGTTGCTGGTAGCTTGGACTATTACTTTCTGTTTGCTCAAAAACAATTATTTATCGACCCTCAAGTTAAAGGTACTTACCTATATGACTTTTAGTGGATGGATTGCAATACTTGCTGGTTGGTATACTACAGAAATCGGGCGTCAGCCTTGGGTTGTCTATAACCTACTCCTTACTAAAGATGCAGCTGCGAAAACTGTGTCTGGAGGCATGATAGCTTCGTCACTTACCCTTTACATCATTACTTATAGCTCTTTAGTAATATTCTTTATTATTTTAATTTTTTATTTGGCAAGAAAGTCAGTATATCCCAAAAAAGAGGAGGTGTGAGATGGAATTTTTTTCTAATAGCGAAATACTACCAATAATTTTCACCTTCTTGATGGGATTAGCGATTTTCGTTTATGTTATCCTGGATGGCTATGATCTTGGGGTTGGTATAGCAATGAAATATGCTACCCCCCAGGAACGCGATATTATGATGGCATCTATTGGACCGTTTTGGGATGCTAATGAAACATGGTTAGTATTTGGCGTGGGTATACTTCTCGTTGCCTTTCCAATGGCACATGGGACCATACTAACCGCTTTATATTTGCCAGCAATTATAATGTCAATCGGCATCACTTTACGCGGCGTATCCTTTGACTTCAGGGCCAAGGCTCAAGCTAATCATAAAAATAGATGGGACAATTGCTTTATTATAGGTTCAACTTTAACTTCACTGGCACAGGGGTATATGTTAGGTTCTTATATTACTGGATTTCAAAATGATATACGCTATTTACTGTTTAATTTACTAGTGGCCGTGTGTCTTGCAGCTGGTTATTTATTTGTTGGATCAAGCTGGTTAATAATGAAAACTTCAGATAAATTACAGAAAAAAGCAGTATCTTGGGCTCGCTTTAGTATATGGTTTACTGTTGCGGGTATGAGTATGGTTTTAATTGCTACTCCTTTACTTAGTGAACGCATCTTTAATAAATGGTTTTCTTTACCAAATTTTCTTCTCTTGATGTCAATACCTATGTTCACCGGAGTAATAATTATCTGTGTTATAATAATCTTAAATAAATCGTCAGTAAGAGGAAATAGATTTTCTTGGATACCTTTTGCTGGTGGAGCGGCATTGTTCTTCTTGGGTTTTTTAGGGTTAGCATATAGTTTTTATCCTTATATTGTACCGGAAAAGATGACCATATTTGAGGCTGCCAGCGCCCCTGAGTCATTACTAACTATATTAGTGGGAGCCCTAATCGTTCTTCCTTTGATCATTGTCTATACCGTATTTTCTTACAAGGTGTTTTCGGGGAAGGTAGATAAACTAGAGTATTACTAATTACCCTCAATTTGGAGTAAGTAGGTTTGAGTTTATTTTTCCATGAGAGAGAGGGTTTGTTGGGTTTGAAGACATAA
>JALDTH010000030.1 GCA_030073355.1 Candidatus Midichloria sp.
AAGCTCACCTCGTCTTTAAATTTTTGAGCTATTTTTGGTAAGAAATAACGCATTTAAGCACACCCAATAATGAATACTGCTATTGCTAATTCATATCAACATTTATTAATAACGTTTTTGCATTATTTTGTAATGGATGAAGCTAAGATGTTGATTTATCGCGAAGTACCAATAAAATATTATCCTCTGCCCTCTTTAGCTCGATATGAAAAAGGATTCACTGCACAACGTGCGTAGAAAGTGGTAGGAATTAATTCTTATAAGTACGGTGCGGCAAAGTATGTATACTTTCTTAACGCGTTATAGAGAGCATCAAAAATACACTATCCTGAAGCCTCTTGTACGTAAAGGTAATTGGCGCGTCCAAAGGGCCGCCAATTACCTTTACAGCACAAAGATGGCCCTTACTTATTACAGAAAATATAGAGTAGTATAATCTTCACTTACTTAACTCTGAAACAAACATGTTTTCTTACTGCAACCCCTATAGGCCTTACTACGCCCCAAACAACAATTTATTAAAAATAAATCATTTTTAGCCTTGCATTATTTAACTGCCACATTATATAATACACCATGAAAGTAAATCCCTTAGAGGTTTGTATGTCCACAAATAATTTAATAGCTCTAAACAGCGAAATTGGCTTAACCAGGTATTTAAGGCAAATTAAAGCCATCCCCATGCTTTCGGAAGAGGAAGAATATTCTCTTTCTAGAAAATGGGTTGATGAAGCTAACATTGAAGCGGCCCAAAAGCTTATTCTATCACATATGAGATTAGTTGTGAAAATAGCGCAAAAATTTAAAGGCTATGGACTGCCGATGATGGACTTGATTTCTGAGGGCAATATAGGATTGATGAAGGCCGTCAAAAAATTTAATCCGGAAATGGGATACCGTCTTGCTACTTATGCTATTTGGTGGATAAAAGCTACAATTCAAGATTACATATTAAAATCTTGGTCGATGGTAAAGATTGGAACTTCGGCTATACAAAAAAAATTGTTCTTTAATCTGAAGAAAGTCAAACAAAACTTGCTCAAATCTGAGCTCCATGAGTTAGCTGATATTAACACCTTGGCGGCAGAAAAGTTAGGCGTCTCTAAATCAAGAATTGAGGATATGAGCCGCAGCATGTCTGGAGAAATAATTTCTCTACATGAAAGCATTGGCGACGATGATGATAATGGTTCTGAGCTTTTAGACTTTATTGCTTCTAGCGAAAACGCTGAAGAGACAGTGATAGAGCTGCATGATAAAAACATCATGTTAGGAAAATTAGCGGCTTCGATTGATAAGCTCTCCGAAAGAGAGAGAGAAATTATCAAAGCAAGAAGATTAAGCGATGAGCCAGAAACTTTAGAGAATTTAAGTGCTATATACGGAGTTTCCCGAGAAAGAATCAGGCAAATTGAAGAAAGAGCCATGGATAAGCTCAGAGGCTGCCTTGGGGGAAGCTCACGCCCTTAACTAAAACTCGCACATATTTAAAGCTGTGATGCTCCTTGAAAGCCGTCCCTAAGTGCTAGCTTTTTTCTAAAAATAATTTTTATTTAAAATAATCAGACTTAATAGAAGTAACAATATTACCCCATTTTTTAGGCCCAGGACTATGTATAGAAGTTGCCTTTTTGTTCGGACTATTTATGCTCTACCTCCTTCGCTTTTTTCAAAAATTGAGAAGATAACATAGAAATTTGCGAATCAGTAATAGAATAGATATAATGTTAAACTTGCAAACGCTGTTCACCCAAGTTGTAGTATTAGAAAAGTGAGCAAGCGTCTGTTCAAGTTTATAACCAACCGCCAGTGCTATTTAGGCCTAATATTTCCTTTGAAAGACACAAAATTTGAAAATATCTAGCAAAAAGCTCAGACGGCTTTTGGTCTTCAGGATATAACTTTTAACTCCGTAAAGAAAATCTGTTCCACAACTTGTCTTAATCCGATCGATGTGGGAGCCTCTCTTAAATCGTCCGAGGTTAAACCCATAAACTCTTGTAAGTTTATTACAACTTCCTTTTCAATCATATGCGCTATTTCATGAATTATCACATCATAGCTTAATTTCTTGATAGTAATTTGATACTTGTTCCTACTTCTAATTCGGTTAAATAATTGATTTATTGAGTTGCCATAAATTGTTTTGCAGTTACCTGCATCCAAATCAAAAAACCTTTGATCATATAATTTAAAAGACAAAAGTTTTTCAGAGATTTTTGTAGCTGTTAAATCTAGTATAAATTGAAAAATTTTGTATTGATATAGATGCTTAACCATCAACAAAAACTGTTCAAGCATTTTAGGAGCTGGATTACTACACGCAATCTCAAATAACTTTAAGGGATTTTTTTCTTCAGATATGGGAATAGGCATGCGTTACTTAATCAATATTTTTTTAATGCAATTATTACTTAAGATAGAAGACAGCAATTGCTGCAGGTTGAATGCAAAATTTCAATTCGTTGAAACAACCATTTTTAAGTTCATATTAGCATTCGCTTTCATAATTGCAGTTTCTTCAATTGCGACGCCAACAATTGCCGATATATGCCTTTGATCAACTTTGATCAAAGTCAAAACTCGTTATTTGAGCAGTAAAAGCATATCGTAGAGGAGCAGAGACTATATTATGTATATTGAGCCTTGTTTAGTTTATAAGCTCTTTTTGCTTTTACGGTAGAACTATCATCACTATCTAATAATATACTTTCTCTCCATATTTTTTTATATAATTAGTATATTTTTTCATAAATTGTTTATCTACTACAAACACTTTTATTGAGTGATATTTGCTTTTAATAAATTTAATTCAAGTGGTCTTCTAACTATATTAATATCCTCACAGTAATTCAATATATTTCAATATATTATTTTCAATTATTGAATTTTTAATGATTTTCTCTAGGCTTTCTATTATTTTGTAAATAAGGCATTCATGGCTTACCAGCATGAGCATATTAGGATCATTACTCAAAGTATACTTTGGCTTGATTAGCATCGTTTAAGTTGCTGTGATCTAGCTGTTGAGAGTTATGATGTATTTCTCCAAAGCTCTTAATATCACTTTGAGCTCTTTTTTCTTCTTCATGTATGTGGGCGATAATTTTGTTTTCTATTTCTTTAATTATTGATGAAACCTCGTCCCGCCACTGTTTGCCATATAACTTCTGTAAGATCTTCTGATTTTCTTTAGTGAACAAATTGGTTTAGATCAATTTTATAAAAATTTGAAAACAACCTCTTTTCTAAGTCTTCAGTAGCTTTACTATTCTGGCACGTAAACCATTCATCTTGGGGTATTTCTTTGTTTGGAATCGCAATAATCTTAGTTATGCTAGTGTAGTAATTCACCAGATTTTTTTAACAAATCTTACTTACTAAACTGTTTAATAATATTTCTGCTTCCAGAGCTATTTAATAGTTCTTCATTTGTAAATGAAGTATAGATAACTTCATTAATTTTACTAGATAACTTAATCTTCTCTTTTACTTCGCTTAAGATTGAATTCCCCTCCAGAATCTTTTTCTGATCAAGTACATTAATAACATTTTTTAGTTCTTCTAAAGATGGGCAAAAATTATAATGCCTGGTACAATGAGTGAAGAGATTTATTAATATAACCGTTGAAATATGGATATTATCATATTTATGCTCATCTGGATATTTAATAATTTCAGTAGTAATCTTGTGTAAATTTCATCCGCAACGCTTTGTACTAAAAAATTTATTGACTTAATAATATATAATAATTTTCTAAGCAATACCCTTAATTACTTGAAAAATATAAAAATTACTTAAAAGCGATTTATTCATTGTGTTCTAAAGTGAAAACTATTAATTTCCTCTTTAGCTCATTAAGCGCATCATCCAATAATTGCACTGATAATTTTTCTTCAGAGATAAAATCAGAAAAAGTTGATTTTGATAGAGGTTTAGTGTCTATCTGTAAAATTTGATCCGCTCTGATAATCTTTTTATTCCTTATTATTTCATATTTTAACCTTAAGGAAATCTTATCACGCATAGATACACTGTCACTCCTTATTGAAATTGCCTCTCTTGAAAAGAGTACACTAACCTCAACTAAATATTTTTTCTTATGTCCGTAATTTTCAACAAGAGAATTAATTTTTTTAGCAGCTTCATAAGTTAATATTTGACTACAGTTTTTACATTCTTTAAACACGACTTCAAAATCATTCAACCTGTAGTATGTATTTAGTTTCTTACCTTTAGTTGCCTCAAGCGAGGAGCAACCCACTGTAAATAACAGTATTCCTAGGATTATTTGAAATTTTATCATATTTTGTTTATAAAACTTAAGTTGCAATTAAAAAAACCTTATGACAGTATTCAATTATCTAATTTTTTACTACTTTACAACATGAAATCTCAAACTGATAATAAATCAAATATGAAAAATACCTCAGGAGAAATATCTGATATTCGCGAAAAAGATGACATTTTTAAGACTGCGGACGAAGGATCTCGTACTATTACCAACAAAAAAATAATTCCAGCATCACAATCAGGAGTTGATGAAGTAATTTTTCAAGATTTAGATGAGATGGTAGTAAACCTTGATAGCAAGGGTAAAGAAAATAACTTTTTAAAATTAAAGATCACTTTAGAAGTATCTGATAAGGAGAGTTTAGAGGTGATAAAAAAATGATGCCAAAGCTTAATGATGTACTACTAGTATACTTAAAAACATTGAAGCCAAGCGACATTAAAGGTTCCATAGGGATTTATCGCTTAAGAGAGGAGCTGATGGTTAGATTTAACAAAATAATAGCGCCAGCTCAGATTAACGATGTGTTATTTAAAGATTTTATTATGCAATAGGTTCTTAAAAATGAAGAAACAACAGGATGATAATTTAAAAGATAATGTAAGACAGGTATAAGCGCTCTTATAGATTAAAGATCACTAGCGTTGTTAAAATTCCCTATGTTAGATTATTTACGATAAATTCATTGAAGTCATTACCATTTTAGGGAAGCATTAAATGCTGAAGTGTTACTTGAAACTGAATCCATTAAGTCATTAAAATTCTCTGACTATATTCAAAATGAAAAGAGCGGTTCCGTTTTTTGTATAGGAAAGGCTAATAAACTAAGTGGCTATTTTATGCTCAATTTATCCCCAGATATAGTATTTCTATTCCTTTCTATATTATTGGGCGGCAACAAAAAAAATCGGAAGGAATTAAATCTGATATTAGACCATTTACTGCTATTGAGATGGAAATAATAAAATACATGTTAAATATTATTTTTAAGAATTTTAACTATGAATTTTCTACAGTTATCCCATTTCACTCTGAAATTGAAAGAATTGAAATCGATAAAGATACAATTAAAATCGCTAAAAATGAGGGGAAGCAGTAGGCCGTATTAGAACTGATCTAAAGATTAGCTCAGCCATGGTGTTATTTTGATATCGTTTTCCCGTATAACAGCCTAGAATAGGTGAAAAAAGTATTATCGCAGTCATTTTTAGAAGATAAAATCTTTCAAGATCCTATTTGGTTTGATCATTTTAAAAAAGAGATAAAAAATACAAAAGTTAAGTTAGAACTGATTTTAGATGGGGCAGCTTCTAAAATATCAGAGTTATTGAATTTAAAAGTCGGTAACACTGTAGTTTTGGATAAATTTGCGGAGGAGCCGTTATATGTAAGTATAAATGAGGTAAAGGTAACAATAGGTAAATTAGGTAAAGCTGGAGATAAGGTTGCTGTCCAGCTTTTAGATGATATTAACATTGCGAAATTCAATCATATACTATGAATTACTTATTAGAAATTATTGTAATACTTTTGCTTGGAATGACAGTGATGTTTTGTTGGCGTCTTAACAGTAAAATTACAGAAATAAAAAGTAGCAGAAAAGATATGGCAAGCTTGGTCAAGGTGTTTGACAAAGCTATCATCAACACTAATAACAGCTTAGGAGCGTTAAAAGAGGCTTCAGCTAATTCGGCCGCAGATTTAAAAGTACACAATTAAATCTAATGAATTAATCAGCGAATTAGCTTTTATGAATGATACCACAGTACGTTTAGCTGACCGATTAGAGAATATGTTATTCGAAGCGAAAGACATTGAAAACTAGGTGTCTCTCATTACTAGAAAAAGCAGCAGCGATTAAAAAACCAACTAAGAGAAAAGCTCGCAAGAAGGTTACAAAAAATGAAGAAAAAAAGTAACACCATTAAAACTAAGGGATAAGAAAGTTAAGGAAGATATTAATGAAACTATTTATAGTTCATTAGCGAAGAAAAAAATTGTAAATAGGAAATAAAATTTTATGTTACGTTTTTTGCCATACCTTATTGTCTGTTTATTAATTATATTAGGCAGCAAAATATTTAATATATTTGATAAAAATGCAATAGATTCCACATCAAAAGATGATATGGTATTCAGCTTTGCAAAACCCAATCTTGCACAAGCGACTCTTGCTCAAGCTTCAATAGAAATTGATGACAAGGCACAAGAGTATGTTGAAAATCAAAACACTGAAGAATTGAACAAAATAATTCAGTCCATAAAAAATGATTCAGAAAATATTGTGAAGGACGAAAAAATTTATGACAGAAATATCAAAGACTTACCAAATGTTAGGTGCATTTCTTATACTAAAAGAGAATTCTCTCCTACTGAAGTTGATATTTTAAAGAGCTTAAAACAACGCAGAGAAGAATTGGAAAATAGAGAACAGGAGTTGCTTTTTAAGGAAAAAACCATTCAATTAACTAAAAATCAAATCAGTGAGCGTTTATCTACTTTACAGCTTTTAAAAGATGAGCTACAAGTATATCATAAAACAATATGATATGAAGGAAGGAGAAAAGAATGCAAAGTTGGTCAGAATATATGAAAGTATGAAACCAAAAGAAGCTGCTAGAATATTTGAAGAAGTGCAACTAAATGTATTGCTAGAAGTTGTAGGGGGAGTGCGTGAAACAAGGCTTGCACCAATACTTGCTTCTATGGAGCTTTTTTTAAAGCCAAAGAAATAACAGTAGCACTTGTAAATAGACGTAAATCAATTCATAACTAAACCATAAACAAATTGGTTTTTAATTTTATGGTATAGAAGGTACAGATCTTGTTTTAAAGCGAGTGATAAACTTTGATGGGAAAAGCAGGGCTTTTATAAATAATTCGATTAGTAGTGTATTGCAGCTTAAAGCCTTAGCAGATTATCTTATAGAAGTTTGTGGCCAACATGATCAGCATGTGTTATTTGATGAGAGTGAGCATTTACTAATGCTTGATGAATACTTTAATTTAAAAACTAAAAAGCTTGAGCTAAAGAGATTATTTACTAACTATCAAAATAAAAAAATAGCTCTAGTTGACTTGATTGACTTAAAAAACAAGTCATTAGAAGAAAAATCTATAATTGCAGAAATTGAAGATATAGGATATCGGCCTGGTGAGGAGGAAGAACTAGATGTCAAAAAGAAGAAATTGGCTTCACTAGAAAAGCTTAAAGAACTCTCGAGCTTAATCCAGCTAAAGTTATCTGGAGAGATCAATGGAGTTTTAGGCACTTTATATACTTTACAAAAGGCATTAGTAAAAGTTCCAGAATATTTTGATGGTATTTATCATCAGATCAATGAAGCAGTTATTATCTTAGAAGAAGTAGTAAGACAGAATAGCGACTTAATAAGTAGCGACGCTTACCAAATGACATTAAATGAAGTAGAAGATAGGCTCTTTAAGATCAAAAATTTAGCTAAGAAATATTCAATCATTCCAAGCCAAATATTGATGATAAAATTATTGACGCAGAGAAACTCTTAACACAAGTTAAAAAGGAATATTTTGATTATGCATTAATGATCTCTTCTCAAAGAAAAGAAGCAGCGAAAAGTTTAAGAGCTAATATTATTTCGCAGTTTCAAGATATCAAAATGGACAAGGCTGATTTCTCTATTGAGATTAAAGACAAAGCTGAAGATAGGTGGTCAGCAGATGGTATTGATGAGGTCAAAACTAATCCTGGTATGCCTTTTGGTGTTATCAATAACATTGCATCTGGTGGGCGAACTGTCACGGATTATGTTAGCTTATAAAATAGCGTTATACAAAAACAATTTTGTACCAGTAATGATTTTTGATGAAATAGATTCAGGTATTAGTGGCTCCGTTTCAACTAGCGTTGGCAGAAAATTGGCTAAATTATCTAAATTAGGGCAGATTTTGATTATTACCTATCAGCTCCAGGTTGCAGTTTTTGCTAACAGGCATTATTTAGTAACTAAACACGAGGCCGCTGCAGGATAAGTTGAAGTGAGAGTTGACCTTTTGAATGAACAAGAACGACTCAAAGAAATAGCTAGAATGCTTTCCGGAGACCATGTTACTGTTGAAGCAGAAAATGCAGCCAAAAGCTTATTTGAAAAGGTGCCTAATCTATGAACCATTGTAAACCTTATAAGCACAAAGAGCGAAGCATATGAACACCACTCTACCTGCAGAGTTTAGATGTGATCTGGTATTACCTGGAGTTAGAGGAAGGTATAGATATAATGCTAATTTAGGAAAAATGTGTTGGTTTGGCGTTGGAGGAAATGCAGATGTTTTATTTATCCCCGCTGACGTAGAAGACTTAAAGGATTTTTTACTAAAAGTAGATAGCTCTGTTCCGATTACCGTAATAGGAGTAGGGTCAAATTTATTAATTCGTGACCGCGGTATTAGAGGAGTAGTAATTAGGTTAGGAGCAGGTTTCAATTATATAAAGCACAAAGAATACAAAGTCATAGTTGGCGCAGCAGTTCTAGACTTAAACGTCGCGCAGTATTGCTTAGAACACACAATATCCGGGTTAGAATTTTTAGCCGGGATTCCAGGAACAATTGGGGGTGCTCTTTATATGAATGCAGGTGCTTATTACTCTGATATTTCAAATATTTTAATTGAAGCCAAGGCTATTAATTTACAAGGTGAACTAAAAGTATTTAAGAAGAGCGACCTTGGGTATAAATATCGCAGCAATGGTTTAAGAGAGAGCTGTATTTTTATAGAAGGCTCCTTTCAAGGCCAACAAGGTGAGTATAATACTATCGATAACAACATAAAAAATATACAGAATAGCAGACTAACAACACAGCCAATTAAGTCTAAGACAGGAGGCTCAACTTTTAAAAATCCACCAGAACTTTCTGCTTGGAAGTTAATAGACGAAGCAGGATGTAGAGGTTTACGAATTGGAGGAGCTGAAGTATCCACTCAGCATTGTAATTTCTTTATTAATAGTAGCTCAGCCACCGCCAGTGACTTAGAAAAACTCATTAAGGAAGTCAGGAACAGAGTTTTAGAAAAAACTGGAGTTTTATTAGAGCCAGAAATAAAAATCATTGGGGAAGATGCTTAAGATTATAGGAACAATGAGTGGCACCTCTTGTGAGATGGCATAGATGTTGCTCTGATAGAAACAGATGGCGAGTCGAAGCTAAAACTTAAAGGTGGAATGGTCGGTCATCCCTTATAAATCATCTTTCTCTACCGTATTAAAAAATATTTATAAAGAAAATGACTATACTATAAAAAGATTATTAAATTAGAAAAAGCATTAACAGAACACCATGCAAATGCCATAAAAAGGTTTTTAAACACTAATGATATCAATGGCTTCTGAGATAGATTTAATAGGATTCCATGGCCACACTGTTTTTCATAACCCAGGTGAAGATCTAACTTTGGCAGATAGGCAACGCTAATCTACTGGCAGAATTAACTGGAAGGTCAGTAGCAAGTGATTTCCGAAGAAGAAATGTAGCAGCCTGCGGACAGGGCGCCACCATTAGTTCCAGTTTTCCATCAAGCGCTAGCTAGAAGTTTGGGATTGAATAATACCATTTTTTTAAATATAGGAGGAGTGAGTAATATTACCTATATCGATAAAGAAGAGATAATAGCTTTTGATGCTGGACCTGGAAATGCTATAATTGATGATTTCTTATATAAAAGAGCAGCTATTTTTCTTACGATGAAGTTGGTAAGATTGGAGCAAGAGGCAAAGTGGACTTTGAAGTAGTAAGAACATTTCAAAAAGATGTGTTTTATAATAGCTCTATCCCAAAATCTTTAGACCGTAATCATTTTAATTATATCGATTTAAATTTTGCAAATTTAGAAGACGGAGCTGCAACTTTTACCTATATAACTGCGGATTTTATTAAGAAAAGCTTCAAAATCCTGAATAGAGAAGTTAAACAAATCATTGTTTGCGGCGGCGGACGTAAGAATAAATTTCTAATGGGATTATTGGGAAGGAAGTAAAACAAGTAGATGAATACAGTGTAGATGGTGACCTTATTGAAGCGTATGCATTTGGATATTTAGCAGCAAGAACTGTAAAAAAACTACCAATTTCCTATCCGACCACCACCGGCGTCAAGACTCCCAAGTCTAGCGGAACTTTAGTTCTGTAGAAATTATGCAGCAAAAATTTCAGGCAAATTACATCCAATTTTCCGATAATATTCAAGAGCATGGGTTTCAGTATTGAAGTAATCTCGTAAAATCTCTATTAATAATTTAGTTGAGTCACCGTCAAAGTCATAATGTTTAGTTGAAACTGGTATCGCTTCTCCGTATTTATCACAACAATCATTAATAAAGTTAAGCTCACCTTGGTATGACATAATATCAAACTTCTTCTAGCCTTTTGCATAACCTTCCGAGTCGATAATACGTTTAGTGCCAGGGTTATCGAATAATCTAGCTTTTGTGTTATAATAGATAGCTGATATCTTTCCAGGCGCTGCTCCAAGAGAGTGGCCAGTGAAACTATACTTTATATCACCCTCATCTCCAAGTTGTTTCATAACCCTATTTATGAATTTCTTAGCGGCAATAAATTGTGTAAACTCTCTATCTTCTTGAAAAGTAATACTGAGATCGTTCAATAAGTGAAAGCAAGCCTACATGAGTCAATAAATGTCTCTGATTTTAACATACTTCCTCTATGAGGAAAAATCGCTTCTTTATCCTTTCTAAAGGCGATACCACAAAATAGCCGTTGTCTTCAATTTCATCCAGAGTACGAGAAGCTGAAGCTGCTAAAACCTCCCATCCTTTAGGTAACTTGTAGCCCAGAGTTTTTAAATTAGAAAAATCTGGAGCTGTATAAGTTAAACAACTAAACAGTGCATAGTGACAAGTTCCAATCATAATTATTTGAGAAAAATTTTTCTTACACTAACTCACCATTTCTATAGCGTCAAGAAGCCAAAAAGTTGCGCTTTTGCAACAATATCTAATACTTACTGGAATTGTTAATATATCAACACTAACTTCTTGATTAATAGGTAGTTAATATTTAAGTGTATATAGGTGCTTATTTTTAATAACATTTAATGAAGGTTTAAATATGAAAAAAATTTCAATGATAACATTAGTTGCTGCTGTATTGTCAACAGCTACTGCTTATGCTAAATCTCCAATAATGGATAATAATAGTTCCGACTGTGGAAGAAGCGACTATTATTTCCGCATGGGTGTAGGATATGGCTGGATTCCTGGCAATACTAAGCTTGATATATATGCGAAGGCTAATGGTACTAAAACTACAGGTACAGAAATCACGACCCCTACCTCGCCAACGATTTCAGGTTTAAAATTGGGTAAAGACTCTCACGGTGGTTTTGTTGCTCCAGCGATTGGTATGCATGTCAATGACAATATTAGAACCGATCTTGAACTGCATTATTACTATCCACAATATACAAAATACGGCGAAAGTCATGATTTAAAAGATATTGCGGTAGACCATAAGGGCGCTTCAGAAACCATTCTTAAAAGAGAAAGCTGGTCAGTTCTCGCAAATGGTTTTTATGACTTTAAAATGAACGACTCGAAATTAGTTCCATTTATTGGAATCGGAATTGGCTATGGACAAACTAAATTTGCGGTAGCTGACTTAAATTATAAGATTTCTGCTACCAACGCAACAGTTTCTATCGATGAGTCGACGCTCACTGAAAGTGCAACTAAAAAAAACAAAAACAGTTTTCTTTACGGTGGAACTCTAGGATTAGGGTATCAGCTTGCTTGTAACACTAGAATCGAAGTAGCTTACATGATTCAAAATCTTGCAAAAGCTGAAACCAAGTTAGCTGATAAAATGAAAACGCAAATTAACAATACTCAACATCTAACAGCTACTGGCCAATTTAAAGGTTATAACCTAATGCATGCAATTAGAGTTGGCATGGTGGTCTCATTCTAATCTGATTTAGAATATTCCATTATTTTGTTTATATTTAAGGGTTTTAAGAGTTATTCTTGAAGCCCTTATTTTTTCTGCATGTAAATGAAGAATTGGAAACTCCTCAGTGAAACTCGAGTTAGATTAGGTTTACGGATTGCAAGGCGTGCCATATTTTCCGTTACAAACTCGCTTTAGTGCAATCTTCATTTATCAGAGGTGTATACCCCCATTTTTCAACAGCCTAAATAATCCAGCACATTCTCCACATTATTCATAATCCAAGATCATCGTAGATACAAAATTCATGTTCTAAAACAGCAATCACTTCATCTTCACAAATCTCTTAACATTTACACAAGTGATTGTTCCTGCCCCACATAAATTTATGTAGACTCCACTGTTTGCCAGTTCTTCTACGATCGCTGTTTTCAATACTCCATCCTAGTATTCAAGCCCATATTTACCGTTTATAATAGCTTTGATAGTTACAACCAACGTTAATGTGCCAAAGATATAAGAATTTTACTTATGATAAAGATGTGCAGAAAGATGAGGTTGTAAGCTCTGTGGTAGTGGTACTACTCGTTGAAGCAGTTGTGCTAGTAGTTGATGAAGTGGTTTGAGTTGTCGTAGTCGACTCAGTAGTAGTACTTGGTAGTAGTAGTTTTGTTGGAAAGGGTAGATATTCAATAGAATAGAAATGTTATTTGTATCGTAAATACTCTCAGTTTGGAGTAAGTAGGTTTGAGTTTATTTTTCCATGAGAGAGAGGGTTTGTTGGGTTTGAAGACATA
>JALDTH010000031.1 GCA_030073355.1 Candidatus Midichloria sp.
TTCTCATAATCAACAAATCAGAAAATTTTCTGGCTACTCTAGCGTATTTAATGTTCAAGATGCATACAACGACTATATACTACCAAAAGCTTCAAGTAAGAGTTTTACTATATGCAAATAAAGTAAGTCTTCTTTGGAGGAACACATGACCCTAAAAAAATTATTAGAGCGGCTAAAGCTAAAGAAGATAGAGACGGATTATATATTGAAGGCACAATTTTTTAAATTTACCACATGCAAAAAATGTGTATGAGCTAATAGATCTTATGAAAATTAACCATATGAGTATAGGATCCAGGGTGAACAATTACTACTGAAAGAGAGCATAAGATATATTCACCTCAATTCTGTTTAAAGAGAGAATTTAATAGAAGAGGTACAGGAAAGCGTTTTATAGCAACTGTTATATTGGTGATTAAGTTACTAATGGGCCCTTTTTAACATCGTATTATAACCGGCTTTTATATCAAAGTTATTTTAGCACAATCTATTTAATTAGATAGCGTAAATTATTAAGGCCTTAAGGTAGAAATGTTTCTAATTTTTTGCATGCTGAAACTGTAGTTAACTTTAATAGATAATGCGGGCTTTAAGGAAGATACTAAAAATTGGTGCCTCTGGCAGGACTCGAACCAGCACACCCACAAAGGGCAACAAATCTTGAATCTGTCGCGTCTACCATTCCGCCACAGAGGCACTTTGTTACTTATTTAATTTATATCTTTTATAATTACAAGCAATAAACTACGTTTATTTCAAAGTACATTAGGTGTAAATAAATAGCCTTGAGATTCGTACTATACTGGTTGCTTAATTAGCTTTTAGCCAATAATATAATCTTGGAATTGGTTATATGTATTACCTGATTTATGCGCATTATGATCATAGGAAACTTAAACGGGCAGCTAATTCCTGCAGCTACAATAAAAGGGGCAAAAGTTCTGCATACAGTTGATGTGATTAGTGTTCTGAATATACTATATTCTGGAAAGAGCGTAGAGATAATTATGGCTTCTGAAGAAATTAATATCAGCTGGTTATCAAGAGAACTAAAAGCACAGCACATCATTGCTTCTTCAGTAATATGTTGCGGTATCGGAGATAATCCAGAGATTGCGGTAAAGGCAATAGAAGCAGGTGCAGTTGATTATCCACCACTTCCGCCTGATGAAGAATTGATAGCTGCAATTTTAGAAAATATCTCTAAAAAAGACCTAAAGAATGAGACGATTTTTAATTCTGCTGCAATGGAAGAAGTCATTGATATTGCAAAAAAAGTGGCTCCATCTGAAGCGAATGTTCTGATTACTGGTGCCTATAGTACGGGAAAAGAAGTAATAGCATGTTTTATTCATCAGCATAGCAAATGAAATACGCATGATATGATTGCAGTAAATTGCGCAGCAATCACAGGAAATCTTTTAGAGTCAGAAATGTTTGGTCATGAAAAAGGTGCCTTTACTGGAGCTTCCGAGCGCAGAGTTGGTAAATTTGAAGAAGCGAATCAGTCTACTATCTTACTAGATGAAATCAGTGAAATGGACCTAAAGTTGCAAGCAAAGCTTTTAAGAGTTCTGCAGGAAAAAGAAGTGATTAGAATAGGCTCCAATACTCCTATTAAACTAGATATAAGGTTTAGAGAAGATTTATTTCACAGATTAAACGTAATAAATATTGGTTTACCTAGCTTCAAGGAAAGAATAATGGATATAGAATTACTTTGCCACTCATTTTATAAAGAAATATGCCAAAATTAATGCTATCAGTCCAAAGAATATTAGTATAAATGCATTAGAGAAAATGAAAGAATACAACTGGCCTGTGGTAATATTTGAGAGCTTGAGAACTGCATTCATAGAGCTCTACTCATATCTCCCACTGATAAAATAGAAGTCGAGCACTTAAAAATAAAAGAGCCAGAAAAAATAGAAACACTAGAAAATACTGAAAAAAATGCTATTTTAAGAGCCATGGAAGTTTACGGCAAGGATAGTGGAAGGGCTGCAACTGCACTTGGTGTTTCAATTAAGTTATTGCAACAAAAAATCAAAAAATACGAGCTAGAAAAATAAATGTTATTATTGTTAGCTACTAAAAAATTTTTACTTAAAATATGTGGTATAGCGCTTTTAGTTTTTAATGTTTTTTCATTAATTTCTATTATTACATTTAATTCAAGTGATCCTACAGTATTGCACCTTAATAATAACCACGTGACAAATTTAGGTGGAAGATGGGGAGCCGATATTGCTGATGTAGTGTTACAATCAACAGGTTATGCTGTTTTTCATCCTTTAGCTTTTTTATCTATTCTATCTTTTAGATTATTGAATAACTGCTTCCCTGCATATCTGCTAATTAGAGCCTCGATTTTACTGTTTACCCTTCCTGTACTTTGTGGTGCTTTAAATTTGTTAGTTACATATATTGGCTTAAGTCCCTTAAAATTTGGTGGTTTCATAGGAGATTTTATAGCTATTGAATTGACACAGCTCATCTCTAAAAGAATAGCATTAACTGGATTATTGGGGATAAGTTTGGTAGGGATTTTAGTTTCGGTTGGATTAAAAATTAATGAATGGAAAGAATTATTTTATGTATCAATTAGAGCAACTCATTCTCTTACAAAATTTATTTTTAGGAAAGGATCAAAAGTATTTAAAAAACTATCAAGAGTAGTACAGCGAAGAGGAAAAGTCTCTAAGGAAGAGCATTTTGAGGAAATTGTACGTCCTGTGAAAAAGAGTAATTTATTAGGTAAACTAAAAACTACTGCACAAAATGAACAAAAGGTTGAGGAAAAAGAATTTGAGGATTTTTACAAAGGCAAAAAAAGTAATACCAAATTTACTCTGCCTCCAATTAACATATTGAAAGCAATTCCCGCTTCTCATAAATCTAATATCAGTAAGGAAAATTTAGCTACTAATGGGATAGAGCTTTCTCAGGTCTTAAAAGATTTCGGTATCAATGCTGACCTGCTTGAGGTAAGTCCTGGCCCAGTTGTAACTCTATATGAATTTGAACCAGCAGCCGGAACTAAATCAGCAAGGGTGATAGGTTTATCTGATGATATTGCAAGATCGATGAAAGCCATATCAGCTAGGATATCAGTTATTCCTGGGAAAAATGCTGTTGGTATAGAGTTGCCTAACCAAAAAAGGGAAACCGTTTATTTAAGAGAGATGCTAGAATCAAGACCATATAGGGACAGCCAATCTCAATTGCCGTTGATATTAGGTAAAAATATCTCTGGTGCTCCTATTATTGCAGACTTAGCCAAAATGCCACACTTGCTTGTAGCGGGTACTACCGGTTCAGGTAAATCTGTGGCTATTAACACTATGATTTTATCACTATTATACAGGTACACGCCAGAGGCCTGCAAATTCGTTATGATAGATCCTAAGATGCTTGAGCTTTCTGTATATGAAGGGATCCCTCATCTATTATCGCCTGTAGTTACTGATCCTAAAAAAGCGGTAGTGGCTTTAAAATGGGTAATAAAGGAAATGGAGGAAAGATACAGAGCTATGTCAACTTTGGGAGTAAGAAATATTGGAGGATATAATAGAGCTATCATAGAAGCAGCGGAGTCTGGCCAGGCTCTTACCAAAAATATTCAAACTGGGTTTGACAGAAGTACTGGTAAGCCAATCTTTGAAAGAATTGCCATGGAGAATAAAGAATTGCCATACATTGTTGTTATAGTTGACGAAATGGCTGATCTAATGCTTGTTGCAGGTAAAGATATTGAGTCTTATATACAAAGATTAGCACAAATGGCAAGGGCGGCTGGAATACATATAATAATAGCGACCCAAAGACCTTCGGTTGACGTAATAACAGGAGTTATTAAAGCTAATTTTCCGACAAGAATTAGTTTTCAAGTCACTTCAAAAATAGATAGTAGAACGATACTAGGGGAACAGGGAGCAGAACAGCTACTTGGTATGGGTGATATGTTATACATGATGCCAGGTGGTAGAATAGAAAGGGTACACGGCCCTTTTGTTGATGACAAAGAAGTGGAAAATGTGGTCAAGTTTTGGAAAGAGCAAGGGGAGCCGGAATATATAGAAGAGATTACCGCAGATGAGGAAGAGCAAAGTATTGCTACGACTGAGGATAACGGAGGCGATGATCTGTATCGTCAGGCAATCGAAATAGTAATGCGCGACCGTAAAGTCAGTGTAAGTTATATCCAAAGATGCTTACGTCTTGGCTATAATAGAGCAGCTAATATTATTGAAAGGATGGAAAAAGAGGGGCTGATAAGTGCTCCTAACCACGCTGGGAAAAGAGAGATCATAGATTAGCTCTTTAAAATGAGTGAATCCTCAAGTTAAAGTATATATAAAGCAGTATAGAAAGTCATATAAGGCGAGCCATAAGCAAACGAGCTTTAGTAAGTCATCGCTCAACATCTTGCCGGAGGCTTTGCACCTCTCTAAAGGTATAGATAAAACAATTTTTAATACATTGTGATTGTCCTCTTAGAACAACAAAAAATATGTTGACATACATTAACTAACATTGTAACTGCTATTTTGGGAGCGCTAATGAAGGCGCTATCTATGGTATCCAATAAAAATTTTAAAGGCAAGGTGAGCTTTGCTAAAAGGAGAGTGTTGTTTTTTAGATTGGGCCCTTGGATTTAGGTATTTAATAATAGGTACAGCACATTCAGCTTAAGTGCTGGCGAACTTAAGCACATTGGGTGGGACGAGACTAGCTAAAATATAAGTATCCCTTGAAAAGGCTCAAAACAGACTGCTATTTATCATAATAGCCGAGACCTGATTCCCATACTTTACGGCATCGCCGCTTTTGGTATTAGCTCTTCTGTAACTAAAAAATAATTGAGGATTAGAATAAGTATCTACTTCTAAGTCATTCGCATTAACTCTTAGGTCCTTTAGCATGCTTAAGCAGTACCCAGGTAGGTCGAATTGATGATTTCCCTTATGGCTACTGCTGAAGAACTCTAATGACTTAGGATTGATTTTTATAGCATTTTGATAAAAATCTTGATCAACTTCATAATTTTGTGCCCTAATGCAAGGCCCAATCACTGCATATATATGTTTAGCGCCTAACTGAGTCATTTGTTCAATGGTCTTTTCGATAATGCCTGCAAATGCTCCCCTCCAACCAGCATGAGCGGCGCCTATTATAATAGTTTCTGGATCACAAAGGAGAATGGGGACACAATCGGCGGTTCTTATGGCAAGCGAAACTTGGGGCAAGCTTGTTATAAGGGCATCTGCTTCGACGTGGTTGCAAATTTGAGTTGGGGTTTCGATAGTAACTACCTTATTTGAGTGTATTTGTTTTAAGAATTTGACATTCCAATTATAATTGGAGTTCTCAGTAATTTTTGCTCGATTTGAGGTAGTATTAGGGGCTAGTAAAGGCGCCTCTTCTAGATTTATTTTACCTAGCTTAGAAAAGAAGCCATGTTGAATAGATTTAATTCTGTTAAATAAAGAAGAAGTTAGAACCAGCATAATTTTAGGACAATTGGCTTAAAATCATTCGAAGAACAAAATCAACAGTGTTCATTCTAATTGTTGCTCGATCTCCAACAAAATGTTGTTTAACTATATCAATTCTGTTGCTTTCGAGATTAGAAACAGCAATATATACCGTACCGACCGGCTTAGTAGCGCTACCCCCACCAGGGCCTGCGATACCCGTTACAGCAAACATAAAGTTATTGGAGTAAATTTTATTTAGTCCATCTGCCATTGCTAAGACAACTTCGGAGCTGACTGCTCCGTGTTTTGCAATAACCTCTGCTGGGATTTTTAAAATAGAACTTTTTGCGTGGCTAGCATAGCTCACTATGCCAAATTCAAAGACTGCAGAACTACCTGGAACACTAGTTAGAATACCAGCTATCAAACCACCAGTACAAGATTCAGCGCCAGCAATTTTTATTCTTTGCTGCTCTGCTTTTTGGATGATTAATCTTGCTGTATTAAATGTAGTATTGGAAAAAATGATCATATATTTGATAAATTATAGTTATCGTAACCCCTGCAAATATAGCAGCTAAAACGTCATCAAGTATTACTGCGAAAGCTCCTTTCATATGTTTATCAATAGTTTTTAGAAAAAATGGTTTCTTTATATCAAAGAATCTAAAAAATATTACCCCAATAAAAAAAGCTAGGGTGGTAGCATCATGGTATGGAAAGTATGGAGATAGAGCTACGCCAAGTTTTAATAAAGATTTACAAGATATGGCAAAAGTTAAAAGCTGACCAACAACTTCGTCAATAACAATTGATTGGTGATCGTGTATCAATGTTTGGGCCTGAAATCGCGATATACTAAACCATCCCAATGAAAGGAAAATTAAAGATAATACAAAAAATCCTAATGCAATTTTCTCATAAGATGTTGAGCTAATAATAAGAAAATTGTAAATTGGATACACCGAAAGGGAAGCAATAGTGCCAGGGGCAATTGGAAATAATCCAAGAAAAAACCATGTAACAATAATTGTGTTAGGCTTGAAACTATAATTGAGGTGCTTTTTTTGTGTTTCTCTAAGTAACTTTAATACTCTTTTATAACCAGGATTAAAAAACATAAATTATTTTAAGAATTTATTTTGCATTAATATACCACATATAGCCTGAGCCGCTATTCCCTCTTGCCTACCTAAAAACCCCATCTTTTCTGTAGTTGTTGCTTTAACACCAACTTGGTCTAAATTAATTGATAGGATATCAGCTATAAATTGTCTCATCTCTAAACTTCTTGGCATCACTTTTGGGTGCTCGCATATTATCGTAATATCGATATTAATGATTTGTCCACCAATTTCTTTTATTAAATCATTTGCGTACTGAACAAAAAATTTCGATTCTTGGTTGCACCATTTTTCGTCAGTTGCTGGAAAATGAGAGCCAATATTGCCATTTGCAACAGCGCCTAAAATTGCCTCTGTCAGCGCATGAAGACCAACGTCTCCATCTGAATGAGCATCAATAATATAATCGCAGGGTAATTTAATACCGCAAATCGGCACAAATCCACCTGCGGAGACTTTTATTAATTTATGCACATCGTAGCCGATTCCAACTCTTGTAATATACATTAAATATCCTCTTTAAATGTAATCTTATAGTTACTAGCTTCGCCTTTAACATATGAAACTATAAGCCCTTTTTCAATAGATAAGGAGATATCATCAGTTACATTTTGTGTGACATCATGATGTAACTCATAAATTACTTTAAATTTAAAACCTTGAGGGGTTTGAGTTTGGTAAAGGCCATCTCGTGGAACTACAACCAAATTATTGTTTTCATCGAACCTTTTTAAGGTATCGACTATGGGAAGCAAAACGTCAACAGCGTCGCTTGTTCTCAATGCCAAGATAATATCAGTGATCAACCTTTTACTTACAAAAGGTCTTGCAGCGTCATGTATAATAACATTTTGAGGCTCAAACTTTGCAATAAAGTCTAGCCCATTTTTTACTGATTCTTGCCTAGTGGTGCCCCCGAATGTTACTTTGATGGAGCGAAATTCATTTATAATAGGTTGATAATATTCTTCATGTTCCGGTTTTACGACTACGCATACTTCATCAACTAGATAATGATCAGCAAATTTTTTTAGAACGTGATATAGAATCTCCTTTCCTTTAATTTTTTGGTATACTTTAGTTAGACTTGAATTAGCAAACCTTGAAGAATGACCTGATGCAACAATTAATGCTATAGTTTTTGACATACACCTAATAAGCTCAAATGCCTACACTTTTGATATAGGCCAAAAGAGCTTTCTTTGTTATTTCTTTTTACCAGAGTTAACAGCTTTCTTTAGTTCTGATCCAGGGGAAAATTTAGGTTTTTTCGTCGCTGGAATCTTCATCTTTTCACCGGTTTGCGGATTTCTAACTTCCTTAGCTGGAACATCTTTAACTTTATATGAGCCAAAACCAACTAACTTAATTTCTCTTCCATCTTGTAAAGCTTTTTTAACAACCGCGATGAATGAGTTAATAAATTTCTCAGCATCTGTTTTTGTCGTCACCATAGAACTAGCAATCGCTGCTACAAATTCTGTCTTATTCATATTCTCCTCGAATAAGTTTTAGTTAATATTTACATTGCAATATCCTGCAATGCACTATTAAAAACAAAAATAACAGCAATATATTTTATTTGTCTAGCGATTTTATGCTCAATACTTAATTAAAGGGCAATTTTATTCAAAAATTCAGTAAAAAGTATACTTCTTCTTTCTTTATATAATATTAAATTGATTTAAAGCCTAGTAATAAAGCTACAGAACTTGACATAAAATTGAATACTGATAGAAGATTTATCAAAAGAAAATTATAAAAAATATATGTTACCAATAGTCACAGTACCAACTTCAAAAATAGATTCTCTAACTTTAACAGTTGATGCAGCTGCGGCAAAGTCAACTTTAACAAATTTATCTTTTTTTGATCTTTTTTTACAAGCTGATGCAGTAGTGAGGCTAGTAATGCTCTTCCTTCTGGTTTGCTCTATAATTAGTTGGACTATAATTATTGATAAAACCATCATGTTTATGAAGTTACGCTATATAATGAATAACTTTGAGAAAAATTTTTGGTCAGGCAAGCCGTTGGATTCTCTATTAAGGCTTGTTTTACAAAAGAAGGAAAAACATCCATTATCCCAAGTATTCATAGCTGCTATGCAGGAAATCGATTTAGTAAATAGCTCTCGTTTGAATTTTGTTAAGGAGAGACTGGATCAATCGATGCGCACTGCTATTAATCGCGCGGTTGAAGAATTAGAAGAGAATATTGGATTCTTGGCTACTATAGCGAGTAGTGCGCCATTTGTAGGCTTGTTTGGAACAGTTTGGGGGATCATGAGCAGCTTTCAATCTATAGCAGTTAGTAAAAATACCACGCTTGCGGTCGTTGCACCTGGAATAGCTGAAGCGCTGTTAGCTACTGCTATTGGCTTGATTGTGGCGATCCCAGCTGCTATATTTTATAATAAGCTTTCTAATGATATTAATAAAATTGTTAATAAAATAGAAAATTTCTCATTAGAATTATCTACTTTGATTATAAGAGATATAGAATAGGAATGCATTCTGCTATACCAAGTTTTAATAAAAATAAGAGAAGATCATTAAACAGTGAAATAAATGTAACTCCACTTGTTGATGTGATGTTAGTTCTTTTAGTTATTTTTATGGTGACTTCACCTATGTTGTTATCGGGAGTAGAGGTTGATCTACCCCAAACTAAAACTATTCCTATTACTGGGCAAGATGAACCAGTATCTATTACTATTGATAAGCATGGAAATATATATTTACAAGAGATCAAAGTACCACTTGTTGAATTGGAGAAAAAGCTTAATGCCTTGTTTACAGCCAAAAAAGATAACCGGGTTTTTTTAAGAGGGGACAAACTTGTTGATTATGGGAAGATTATGGCAGTGTTCACAACATTAAAAGCTATCGGACTTTATAATGTTGCTCTTGTAACTGAAGCGCTCCAAAAGTGATGACTACTAATTTTAGCAATAGCTTAGCATATTCTTTGGTATTGCATGCTGTGTTATTTGTTTTTTTGATTTTGGGATTGCCATCTTTAAAAAAAGATAATTTTAATGAGCAGGCAATCGTTATAGATCTTGTAAGCGTGTCTGAAATAACAAATGTTAAACCAAAAAAGCAAAGTGCCCCACAGCCGCAACCCAAGCCTGCTGACATTTTTCAGGAGAAACCAAAGCCAGCTGCTTCTATAGATACACCGTCGCCTGTTATAGCAAAAAGTGAGCTGGTTGAAGAAGTGGTTAAGAAAGAAAAAAATGTGCTAGCCCCTGAAAAAAAGCTGGAAGAAAAGGTTCTACACCTTGAGAAAAAGCCAGAAAAAAAGATACCTACAGTGAAGTATGAAGAGAAGAAGATAGTATCCCAAGAAAAGCCATTTCCTAAGCAGCAGACCAAAAAGGAAACTGTCAAAAAGAGTGTAGAGGTGAGACAAGACTTAAAGAATAGCGATAAGAAAAAAGACTCACACTCTAAAATGGTCTTAAAATCATTGAAAGCAAGCAATAAACCTCAACCTAAAATATTAGACGAAAAATTTCAAGAACTAGAAAAAATGATGGAAGGGGAAGCAAATGAACCATTTGGTCCAGATTTAGAGATATCAATTAGTGAAATCTATTCTATACGTAACCAAATTAAAAGAGCGTGGAACCCAATAGCTTTTAATGGTAGTGGGCAGGTTATGAAAGTATCTATTTTTATACAACTTGATAAAAGTGGTACTATAATTAATATAAAACCAATTTTGGAAAATAATCATAATCCCAGTTATCATGCCTTTGTTGAAAGCGTAATTAGAGCCGCTAGAAAGGCTTCGCCGTTGCAAGACCTTGTGCCAAATAAGTTTCAGTCTTGGAAAGAGATGGAGGTTATATTTTCTTCTGAAGATATGATGCATTGAATCGCTTGGCTAAAGTATTGTAGTGCTGGTGAGAAAAATTTAAAGCCAATTGTATGAAGAAAGCAGACGAGTTTTAGCTCTGATGACAGCTAAATTTAGTGGGTGTAGTTAGTATAAGTATAAACCTGAAAATGTTATCTCGCCGAAGGTATAGCTAGAGAAATATAAAAAGACAATACAATCTTAGTAGCGCACTTATATGCTCGTAGGGTGAGTGATATATCTTGGGGGCATAAGTGTTAAGGGCTGTGAATCACATATTTGCATAAAAGGCTTGAGAACAGGATGCAATCTTTATACACTGCTTTAGCTGCATATATCCTAAATCCGTCTTAGTTGTATGAAAATGATCAGAAAGATAAGCAACTACTCTTCTGATACTGGTAATGATATATTGATGTATCCTCATATTGTATCACCGATGTAATTTCTAAATTAATATCATCTGTAGCATAATACAGTATTTGAGGTTTAGTGGTTGAAGATAACTTTTCAGTTTTTACCCCAGCCCTCTACACATGCACTTATTAACTATGCCACACAAGCCAAAAAGACTTCCTATACTTGCTCCGATTGTAAAACTGACTGGTGCAGTGATTTCTCCAGAATCCTGAATAGGGATTTCATCTTTTACTATCATAATCGCCCCGATATCTAAAAGTTATACAAACCTCAATTCTGTTTAAGTAGAGAATTTAACAGAAGGTTTAGCTGATTTGAGTCAATAAGCAATTAGAGATAAAGT
>JALDTH010000032.1 GCA_030073355.1 Candidatus Midichloria sp.
ACTTTATCTCTAATTGCTTATTGACTCAAATCAGCTAAACCTTCTGTTAAATTCTCTACTTAAACAGAATTGAGGTTGTTAAGATCTACTCCACCGTCATTATTCAAACCAGCAACTATAATTCTGCAGGCCCAGATCCTACTGCATAAGAGGCAATATATTGGAAAGATCCATCTCCATTACCATGCATAATCGTCACGGTCCCAGTTGTTTCATTAGTTACAGCTATATCTAGCTTTCCATCTCTATTAAAATCAGCAACTGTAGGGATTTGAGGAAACGTGAAACTCTCTCCATATAACACAGGATTTGCAAAAATATTATTCATCATTCAACCTCTAAATAAACTAAATAAATCGTTTAATCAATGCTAAAATCAGCCTAAAACTAGTACCCATCCCCTAGCCAAAGCTATCCTCACCTTTAAAATTTTTGGGCTATTTTTTGATTGAATACCATAGTTAGCGCCTTTATTAACGTCCCAAACAATGGATACACCTCCCACCAACATATTTCAATAGTCATTTAGAGGATTTTCGCGTTAATCTAGGATAATGGCGCATTAACAACTTGAAATATTGCTTATGTGGAAACAGTTATTTTATAATGATCCACTCCCTTGCAGGAAAATTACTTGTTCTTCATGTGAAGGAGGTACAGTTGAGCGACAAAAAGAGTTTATATAACCAAAAACATAATTTTTATGTTGACTGTCAGCATAGCAATTCTTAACAATGTGTTTATTTATAACTGCCTGATTAAACAAAAATTTCATGATGATACAAGGAATTGCAGAATTAGTAGGAAAGTACAAATTATTTCTTATTGATTTATACTGGGTTATTCATGATGGAATAAACCATTTCGAAAAAGCAGCAGAAGTGGTAAATTATTTAAGAGATGAAGGTAAAAAAAAGTTATCTTTTTTTCTAACACTCCAAAGCCTAAAGAGGATGTAGCGCAAAAATTAGCTGGCATGTCTTCCAAGCTTAAAGATTTTGAAATAGTGACTTCAGGAGAGTTTTTTAAATACACTGAAAAATACGATCTAGATTTTTTAAGCCACTACGCCTTCCCTTTAAGCAATAATTTAAATCATCCATTGCTTACCATTCCTAATCTAAAAATCACTAACTCCGTAGAAACCGCGAGTTATTTATTAATTATAGCCTCCGTTGAAAATAAAGCTGATTTATCAATGTTTGATATAATACTGGAGCAAGCTGCCAAAAGAAATTAATCCAGATTTAGTTGCACATCAAGGAAAAGATATTATATAGCTGGCTCTTTTGCCTTAAGATACAAAGAATTAGGTGGCAATGTGTTGTACTACATGGGAAAGCCAGAAAGTAATTTTTATAAATTTGCTCTAGACAACAATAACTATTATTACCCATTATTACCCAATATGTGTAAAAAATGGCGTGTGTGATAAAGGTGATATTAATACTTTAATGGATAATACTGGACTAAAACCCACTTAATTGTAAGCAATCATAGCTTTGATAACGTAAAGGAAGTAATCCATAAGCTAATGAAAGAAATTAAGCTCTCAGAAGCTCAACTCCATATAATTCAAGAAAGAGCAGGAATTTATGCAGAGGCAATCAGAACCTCAAGCGCGCTCTCGTGGGGTTGAGAATTTTATTAAGAAATATAATTACTGCCCAAAAAGGAATCACAGTAATACTAATACCGACAATAAAACCGCTAATAAATTGGTTGAGGATAAATATTACAAAACAAGTACTGTGAAAAAAATACCTTGAAAAGAGTGACTCTTTATTTGTTAATGCCTCTTCCTGGGGACTATTTTTACAGGTAAATTGGTTGAGTACTTCGTATTTTAGCTTAAACAGATTAATCGGGAAATTGAGTGAACCTGTACTGCTTCCTGCTATCAAAAGGTGATTCATATTATCTCTAATGAATTTACCATGGGGGATAATATTAGCAGTGGAATAAAAAACGCTTTATCCTTACAAAAGAAAGGGTATAGAATGTAATATGACATATTAGAGAATCTTCAAGAAATTTGGCACAGGCCGATTTTTGATTATTATGAATATTTAAGAGCTATCAAAAGCATCGGCTCTCACATTCTTGAAGAGAAAGAAATATATGCGCAACCGAGCATTTCAGTAAAACTGTCAGCATTGCATACAAGGCTTGAATTGACACAAATAACCTGCGTATGAAATTAGCTACTGCCTAGAGTATTAATGGTAAGACTGTGTGCAGATAATAATATAGCTGTTTCCTTTGACGCAGAGGAAGCTTCTAGTTATTTTATTGTATTTTAACAGAATTAGCGGCCACCCAGACCTTGAAAACTATGAAGGAATAGGTTTTGTAGTCCAAGCTTACCAAAAACGTGCTTCCTATAAAAACGCTCAAGAACAAGGTTTAGAGGATTACCCTGTCTACACTATATAAAGGAATTTACTGATATTTCATATTTAGAGCACGCGCTCAGAAAATGCTAAGTAATTGGAAGCTAATACATTCTTCTCAGTTTGCAACTCATAATGCGTATACAGTCGCAGCTATTCAAGAAATAGCCAGGAGTGGATTTTGAATTCCAGAAATTACATGGGATGGGGGCAGTATTTCATGAAGAGATCAGAAAAACGGTGGAAAAACCCGTATATACTGCCCTGTGGGATAACATCAAGATTTAATTGCATACTTAATGCGCAGGCTGTTAGAGAACGGAGCTAATATAACATGATAAAAAACAAAGATGTAGCCCTCAAGAAAACATTCTTGCTCATCCTATCAGAATTGCTGAAACAAAACTAGCTGGCACCAAAGGATTGGTAAGCCCGCTAGGCATTTTTGGCTCGAGTAGAAAAAGTGCGCAAGGATACGATATTGGAATAAAAAAAGATTACGGTGATATTATGAGTAATTTAAATAAATATTCCAAATAGTACTATAAAATATCTTCTTTAATAGAAGGAAATCCCACAGTTAAAACTCCTAAAAATTTTGAGATACTAAAGCCTTCCTCTTTAGAAGAAATAGGGGATTTTGATAAAGCATCGATCGATGAAATTAAAAAAGCGTTTGACCTGGCACATCAGGCTTTTCATTCTTGGTCTTCCGGCCCAGTAGAAAAAAGAGCTAAAGTTATCAAAAAATTAGCGATCTACTACACGAAAACAGGTATCTCCTCTATTCACTTTTAATTCGAGAAGCAGGCAAAAATACCAAAGACCGTATACTGAAGTTAGAGAAGCAATAGACTTTGCGATATGCTCAAAGAGCTAAAGAACTGCTCTCTAAACCCCTCCAAATGCTAGGTTATACTGGAAAAATCAATAACTTTAGTATGCACAGAAGAGAGGTTTTTTGTCTGTACTAGCCCCTGGAACTTTCCGCTTGCAATCTTCGCAGGACAAATTTTAGTAGCTTTAGTTACTGGTAATACCGTTATTGCAAAACCGGCTGAGGTTTACTCCAATAATAGCATACGAGGCTGTAAAATTACTGCATAAAGCAGGTATACCTTGCAGGCAGATGTATTACAACTGTTGATAGCAAGTGGTAAAGATATAGGAGAAATACTATTAACGGACCACAGAATAGCCTGGGTTTATTTTACCGGCTTTACTGAACTGAAGTTGCAAAAGAACAATTAACAGAACTTTAGCTTCTATAGGGTGTGCTATTGTCACGCTAATTGCAGAAACAGGAGGACAAAACGCCATGATATCGATAGCTTAGCATTATTGGAACAGACCACAGATAGATAGTTAATTCAGCATTCGGCAGTGTAGGCCAAAGATGTTCAGCACTTAGAGTGCTCTATATCCAAGAAGAAATATTTACTACATTAATAGAGATAGTTATAGGAGCTATGAATGAACTGGTAATACCGAAAATTTAGAAAATTACCTTAGTCCGCTAATAAGCAAAACCGCTAAATATTCACTACTCATATTATCACGATGTAAGAGAGAGGCTTTAACATAAGAGCTGTACACAAATATTAGAGAATACACCAGGCCATTTTCTTCATATCATAGAAATTAAAAAATATCTGATATAGAAATAGAAAGAGAAAATTTTGGTTCTAATACTGCATGCCAAATCCTTTGCTTCTTACGAACTAGATCAAGTTATAAATGAAATAAACAGTACAGGCTATTGGTTAACTTTTGGTATCCACTCTAGAATTACTTCAAAAATTCACGAAATAGCCTCAAAAATTAAAGCTGGTAATATATATGCAAACCGTAGTATGATAGGAGCTCAGGTGGAATCTCACCCTTTTGGTGGAGAAGGAAACTCCGGCATCAGATTTTAGGCTGGTGGATTTAATTATTTACTAAGGTTTATGGTAGAAAAAACTTTAACCATTAATACTACTGCTATTAGCGGTAATGTTGAGCTTCTAAGACAGGTTATATGAGTTGGTTTTATTTGATATTAGCGGGATTATCTGAAATAGGTTTTACAACTTTTCTAAAATTATCTAACCAATTTACAAAATTGCTGCATTCTCTAGGTTTGATGGCATTTGGGGCAGTAAGTTTTTATTTCAAGAGTAAAGCAATAAAGGATATTCCTATACCTATAATTTATACTGTTTGGAACGGCATAGGCATAGCCGGAGTTTATTTAGTAGAAGTTCTCTTTTTTGCTAAAGCCCTTGAGCTTTATAAAGGCTTTTTTTATCTCTCTAATACTTAATGGTATACTAGGATTAAAGTTAGGATGATTACTTTTTAATGTTTAACTTAACAATTAAGCGTAAAGTTGTTCTTTTAATGGGGTTAATTGTTACAATAATCCCAATTATATTAATTGCTACACTTTTATACTCTTATTACTTGTTTGGCGTTGAACATTTCTTTAACACCAAAGTCAATGAAGCGATTGAAGAAACAGTAAAAGTAGCACAATTGTATCTTCAAGAACATAAAGACAATGTTAAAATAGACAGTCTATCAATTGCTAACAATATAGAAAAAAACAAGCATATTATCTTTAACAATAAGGAACTATTACAGTTATTTGTGGACCAACTTGCAAATGCAAGAGGATTGGTTGAGATCATGGTTTTTCAAGATGGTTTTGTTATTATAAGAAATTCTTTAGGACTAGCTCTGTGGTTTGAAAATATCAAATCAGAAGTTCTAGATAAACTTGAAAATGAAGAAGTCATTATCTTAGAAGATGACGTAGAAAATAGGGTCAGGGCAGTGACTAAAATTGAAGGACTCCCAGAGAACACCTACGTCTTAGTCGGCCGTTACATAGACCAAGCAATTCTTGACCATTTAAAAAAAACAGAGAGCTCTGCGAAACAGTATAAGTTAATACTTGGGGGGCTTGATATAACCAAACACAAATTACAAACAATATTTGTATGTTCTTCCATTCTCTTATTAACAATTTCAGTATTAATAGCGAAAAGATTAGCGCTATATATAACAAAACCTTTAGAAGAGATAGCTCTCGCTACTGTTTCATTACGAGATGGCAATTTTAGTGTAAGAGTACCAGAAGGTGAACAAAAAGATGAGATTCATACATTAGCTAGAGCTTTTAATGTAATGACAGAAAAAATTTCTGAGCAGCATAATGAACTAGTAATAGCAAACGAAGTAAGTAATACTAGACGTAAATTTATAGAAGTAATTTTAGCAGAAGTTTCTGTAGGAATTTTAGCAACCAACCTAGATTACGAAATTATTAGTTATAATAATGTTGCTCTAGATTTATTAGCAGTTAACATAGGGCCCATTTTAAAAATAGAAGATATTTTCCCCGAACTGTTAAAGTTATTGGAAAACACTAAAAATTCGGGTTTTGAAAACCAGATAGATGATTTAATAATTATTCGAAAAAATAAAAAGCTTCATTTGGCAGTCAAGTCTGGGCCAGTACTTGATCAAAACGGCAAAGTTGAAAGTTTAGTAATCACTTTCAGCAATATTACAGACCTCATATATAATCAAAAAATCGCCGCTTGGGCGGATGTAGCAAGAAGAATTGCGCATGAAATCAAGAATCCTCTCACTCCTATCTCATTAGCTGCTGAAAGGCTAAAGAGAAAATATAGCGCAGAAGTTCAAACAGAACCTAATTCTTTTATTCGATATATTGACACCATAATTAGCCATGTTGGGGATATAGAAAGAATGGTAGATGAATTTGTTGATTTTGCCAAAATTCCTGACCCTAAAATTAAAAAAAATAATTTAATTAAAATTATAGAAGAGTCATTACTATTGCAAAAAGTTGCTAATCCAGAAATTACTTACTCTTTTGACCCTAAACAAGATAAATACTGGGTAAAATGTGATTATGGACAAATTTTACGTGTCATAAATAATCTCTTGAATAATGCAACAGATGCTATAAAAGCAAAGTATAGCACAGTCAATTTATCTGAAGGAAAAATTTTAATAAATATTAAAGAAGACCTAAAAAACGATCAACTGTATATCAAAATTATAGATAATGGCTGCGGCATTAAGCAAACTATAATTGACAGAATCTCAGAACCATATGTTACTACTAAACAACATGGTACGGGTCTTGGCCTTGCTATAGTAAAGAAAATAATTGAAGAACATGGTGGAAAATTCTCTATAAGTAATATAAAAGATGGGGCAGTAGCAGCGTTTAACTTATCCTTTTTCTAAGATCAGAAAACATGAGACACAATAATCTATTAAGTATTTTCCTGGTTCTGCTTCATGCAGCCGCTGTTGCTAACATCTTCACTGGAGTTAAGTATCTTTCACAATCTCTTAGAACTGTGGAAATCGTCCTCCTTTACAAATCCATGTTATTTCTCTGCCTTATACCTTGGGTATTACGTAAAGGTATACACGTTATTTATACCCCTCATGCCGGCCTACTTATATTAAAAGGTCTACTCACCGCTATTGGTTCTTTATCATTTATGTATGGCTTACAACACGTTAACATTGTAAATGCTACTGCTCTTGGGTACCTAGAACAAATTTTTTGGATCTTTATAGGCATTTTATTTTTTAATGAAAGAATTACTAAGATAAAGTTAATAGCAATTATTAGCAGTTTAACCGGGGCTTTTCTTATTTCGTTCCCGGAAGTATTAAGTGTAAACGCAGCGCAAAAATTTCATTTTAACCCCTACTACTTTTTTGTGTTTCTAGCAGTCTCCTGTTGGGGGGCAAATGCCGGAGTAATAAAAAAAATTGGAAGGTTAATAAAAGCAGAAGTGCAATTGCTTTACAGTATGTTCTTTTCTGTATTAGTAAGCATATTAGTAGCGCTGTTTAACTGGGAGTGCTGTGACCTCGTATTGCTTTCTATACCACTGCCTACTTCTTTTCATACACTAAACCCAGAACTATTTTATTGGAATAATTTCAAATACATCATGTTAATCACGATTGCCTACTTTACCCATAGTATCGCATTCTTTTTCGCAATAAGAGACGCAGATTTTTCATTGCTCATGCCCTATGACTATTTTAGATTAATTTTTATTGGGATTTTAAATTATATTGTATTTTCAGATTTAGAAAATCTAACTGCATGGCTTGGGTATGTGTGTATAGTTGCAAGTGGGTTAATGCTTGCGCGTTCTGAGTATTTAAAAAAGAAAAAAGATCTAGTCAATGAAGGATGAGTATGTTTGCAAAACTGAAATCGTTTAAAATAGAAAAAAGTATCGCTGGAATTTTACTCATGATTGTGCATGCAGCCGCCATGGCTGCTCTTTATGTTACGGCTAAAAACTTGACCCATGTTTTACATCCGCATCAGGTAGCCTTTCTATATAAATTCAGTATTTTAGTAGCGATACTACCTTGGTGCATGTATGGCGGTTTTAAAAAGAATTTAAGGACCACCAAAATAGGAGTCCATGTAACCCGCGGCACCTTTAGCGTTATGGCTAATTTATGCTTCTTTTATAGTCTCACCGCAATTAGTGTCATAGATGCAGCTGCAATCACTTATCTAGAACATATTATAGTTGTTTCCATAGGTATTTTTTACTTTAAAGAACACTTCACCAAGGCAAAAATTGTCTTGATAGCCTGTGGATTTATAGGCGCTCTTTTTGTTACTAAACCTGGTTTTAATGAGTTTAATAGCAAATATTTTTTTATATTTTTAGCCTTAATATTTTGGGCTGTTAACAACTTATCAATTAAGATATTAGGTAAAACTGAGAGAGGTAAAGTTCAACTTTTTTATGTGATGCTTATAGGATCAATTTTTGCGCTGCCATTTGCGATTCAAAATTGGCAGCCAATTAAGCTAGAGCATATAAAGTACATTGCCTTGCTAGCATTATTTCACCTTATTCATGTAATTTCTTTCTTTAAGGCATTTAAATTCTCTGATATTTCTGCAGTTATGCCTTTTGACTATTCCCGACTAGTATTTACTGGCTTATTGGGATATTTCTTCCTACATGAAGTACCAGATAAATACTCCATAATTGGCTATCTTTTAATTATGGCGGGCGGGTTATACTTAATAAAAAGCGAAACAAAACGAAATGCCGCCTTAAAAAACCAAAAAGTGGAAGAGAAAAATTAGTTTATGCAATTTGAAGAAAGATTAGCCAAAATAATTGAGCGCTATAAATATATCGAGAATGTACTGCTGGCTCCTGAATCAATGAGTTCATCTAACTTTGGCAAATTAGGTAAAGAACGGGCTGAATTAAGTGATGTAGTCCATTTAATTAATAGCTACACTCAACTAAAACAAGAAATTGCTGATCTAGAAGCAGCAATCAACGACACTACCGCTGATATAGACTTTAAAAATATGGCTTTAGAGGAATTGCCTTTGCTTCAAGAAAAAAATGAGCAAGTCCTACACAATCTGAAATTAGCACTACTGCCTAAAGATACAGATAATGATAAGGGAGCGATCTTAGAAATCAGAGCGGGTACTGGAGGAGACGAAGCAGCTCTCTTTGCTTATGTTTTATTTAGGATGTATCAAAGGTATGCAGAGTCCAAACGTTGGAAATTTGAAATCCTTTCAATTTCTGAAACTGATTTAGAAGGGTACAAAGAAGCTTCGATTAGTATAAGCGGCAAAGGAGTGTTTGCTCGATTAAAATATGAATCAGGGGTACACAGAGTCCAAAGAGTACCAGAAACAGATGCAAGCGGAAGAGTGCATACATCAGCTGCAACAGTTGCCGTTCTTCCTGAAGCCGAGGAAGTTGATATAACTATTGAAGAAGAAGATTTAAAAATAGATGTTTACAGAGCAAGTGGGGCAGGTGGGCAGCACGTTAACACAACTGATAGCGCAGTTCGGATAACGCATATTCCAACCGGAATAGTGGTTTGTCAGCAGGATGAAAAATCTCAACATAAAAATAAAGCTCGCGCGTTAAAGATATTGAGAGCTAGACTTTATGATGCTGAAAGATTAAAAAAAGAAGCGGAAAGAGCGGCGTCTAGAAAGAGCCAAGTTGGTACCGGAGACCGTTCAGAAAGAATTAGAACATATAATTATCCTCAAAGCCGAGTGACAGATCACAGGATAAACCTTACTGTTTATGCGCTCGACGAAATTATAAATGAAGGTAAACTAGATCAGTTTATTAATGCTTTAATCGCAGATGAGCAATCAAGATTATTGGCTGAAGATAATTAAAAAATGAAATTAACACGCAAAGTTAATCTTGCACTTTTTGATCCAACTGTCCTTTCAATTACATCAATTGTAATCTTTTTTGCGGTTATAAGCTGTGCTATGCTCTACTCTGCAGCAAATGGCGATTATAGCCCTTGGGCTTTAAAGCAAGGTATTACTTTCATTGTATTTACTTTTGTTATGCTGCTCTTAAGGTTCGTAAAAATTACCACCTTATACAGTTTATCTTACTATATATATGGACTTTGTATATTAAGCCTAGTTATTGCTGAATTGATAGGCTATACCACTATGGGCGCTCAGAGGTGGCTAAGGATTGGTATCATTAATGTCCAACCGTCAGAAATTGCAAAATTAGGGTTGATACTTGCTCTATCTAGATATTTTCACGCCTGTGTTTATAGCGATATAAGAAAGATAAACTTTTTAATTATTCCAACTATTATTATTTTTATCCCAGCCATTTTAATATTTAAACAGCCAAATTTGGGTACTACCCTCATTGTAATTATGATCTCAATTACAATATATTTTGCTTCCGGAGTGAATAAGTGGCTTTTTATCATACCAGGAATTGCAGTGGTATCTTCTTTACCTCTTGCTTGGAACTTCCTTCATGATTATCAAAAAAAGAGGATTCTAACTTTTTTAAATCCAGAAGATGACCTCCTAGGAGCTGGTTATAATATAGCACAATCAAAAATCGCGATAGGGGCTGGAGGGCTATTCGGCAAAGGGTTTTTAAAGGGTAGTCAAAACCAATTAAGCTTTTTACCGGAGAAGCATACTGATTTTATATTTACGCTTCTCACAGAAGAATGGGGATTTCTGGGGTTTTGTATCATCATGTTTATGTACATAGCTTTGCTTTTCACTTGCTATCGTATCGCTTTTAATTCTCTACATCATTTTGGTAAAATGATTGCGATCGGTGTTGGCACTATGATATTTTTACACGTATTCATCAACGTAGGTATGATTTCTGGATTATTACCAGTTGTCGGTACTCCAATACCATTGTTATCATACGGCGGCTCAAATCTAGTCTCAGTATTAATGGGATTAGGGCTAATTTTGAGTGTAGATAAAAGCAGCAAAAACAGTACTATTCGGCTTTATTAGAGTTCATATTTTTTCATCGTAAACTTGCTTTATCTATAGCTTTCCTAGAAGAGAAATCACACAGCTATCTCTTCAATATTAAAGAGGCTCACCACTTCTTTTAACAGCTTAGATAATCAAACACATTCGAAATATCTGTCATGAGCCTTAGACCATCAGAAATACAAAACTCAGAATCTGTAGTCTTAAGTATTTCGTTGCTACAGGTTTCGTCAATACAACCAATCATTCCACTTTTCCACACATCTGTTTAAGGAGAGAATTTAACAGAAGGTTTAGCTGATTTGAGTCAATAAGCAATTAGAGATAAAGTATACAAAAA
>JALDTH010000033.1 GCA_030073355.1 Candidatus Midichloria sp.
GTATACTTTATCTCTAATTGCTTATTGACTCAAATCAGCTAAACCTTCTGTTAAATTCTCTCCTTAAACAGAATTGAAGGTTATTCACTAAAATTGGTCTCATACTGAGCTAAATCCAAAGGCAGCGTTAAATTTTGCGCATTTGATGCCACCACCTCGTACTTAGGTAAGTCAAAACCTTGCGTTGCATAAAGAGTAGGATTCCAGCTAGCGCTGGTAGATACATGGCCTACCTCGCTATAAACTGCGTTAACTTCATAAATTTGTGGGTTCCAAATAGTTTTAGTCTGCATCAGCGAAGAGGTTTCTACACACACTGGGGTGCATGAGGATCTTGAGGTTCATAAAGCGTTGGATTCTATGCAGCCATGGGTCTCTTCTATGCCAGAGGCTTTGCAAATACTGTTTCTGCCCTGGTTCTCAACATATGTCAGCTCTAGGACCTAACACTATTACAATATCCGTATCAGTCTCACTAAATTGCTCATCTAGAAAATAGCCACTTAAAAAAGAATTGGTCAGTTCTACTTTGCTTTATATATGAGAGAAGGATCCGTTATTTCAGCAGCATTCTCCGGTTTTCGAGCAGCACTAGTATATGCCCTATAGCCTATAATAGCGACTTATACCTAAGGCTAAAGCCCTGATTATAGCTCCAATAATAATCGGAAGCGATGAAGCCTCATCTACGGTATTATTTGAGGATTGTGTATTAGCTAGTAGTGCCTACCAGTCTTGTCGTGTTTAATAGCACTAGTACTCTCAGTAGCAGTTGGAGTAGTTATCGTTGGCTCAATAACTGTGGTAGTAGTGGATAAAATTTCAGTAATGGTATCTTCTTCCATCGAAGAAGTAGTCGTATTTGGCTGAGTAGTTTAGATCGTGGTTGAAAGTCGTAGGTAATTATAGTAGTAGCTATAGAGCTTGTTGTTGGCTCTGGTATTGTAGTGACTATTAAAGTTGTCATAGTAGAGGCCTATGGTCGGTACTTCTGTACTGCTTAGTAGCAGTACAGAAATCCTGTTTGAACCATGACTGGCAACAACTTATATCAGGAAGCATATCACTATTAAGGTCAACCGCTTTGACACACTTTGGTTTAATGCCAATATCATAATAAATTGCTGGTTGGAAAGTACCGTTTCCATTTCCTAATTAGTATAGCAATCCTATGCTCATTATCACTAGTATTAATTATGTCCATCTTATCATCACAGTTGATGTCAATTGCTGCTATTCCTACAGGTTCTCCTCCAGCACTATAATATGTCGCTGACCGGAAAAGTACCATAGCCGTTTCCGAGTAATACCGAAACTCTATATGCACCTTGGTTAGTGACAATTATATCCTGTTTACCGTCATGATTAAAATCCGCTATCGCTAATCCACGCGGAGTATTGACCCTCCATAAAAAACTGCAGGTTTTAGTGCACCATCACCATTTCCTATCAATACTGAAATTGTATTTTCTCCATGGTTAGCAACTACTACATCCTGTTTACTATCATTGTTAAAGTCGCTACTACTAATCCATAAGGATGATTACCAATCGTTATAGTTCACTGCGGCATTAAAGTTCCGTCTCCTCTTTCCAATAATATGGAAATGGTATTTAAATTCTGATTAGTAACAATCATATCTTTCTTACCATCTTGATTATAAGATCTCCTATAAATATGCAACGAGTGCCACCTCCTACTACACACTCTACTGCCGCTGCAAAAATTAATACTCATAATAAAACCTTGTCAAAAGAATTCACTGTATATTTATCAGTTCCTAGCAGCTAACTGTGGAACAATACTCCCCCTTGCGCCAAGTCACCTCTCGCCTTTTAAAATTTTTGGGCTATTTTCCAGCTGTTGTCTATAGAATTGATTAGGTGTTATAGATAGCACCTATATTTAAAGCTTCTAAGATAATGATTACAGTATTTATTAATTTATGTCAATATTTATTAATAATATTTTAACATTAATTTAAAAGATCAAATTTATGCATATACCAGAAGAATCAGCTGTCTGCCAAGGCATACTTTACTTATTCTACTTAGCTTGACTTAGCTTGCAGTACGCTGACGCAAGATTCGGCATAAGCTATGTATCGTATAAATATCTTTATCACTCATACCATCTTTTTTAATTGAAGATTCTAACAGTAGTAAGTTATAAAGATAATTGTTAATATGTTCTAAGCTAATTGATTTAAGGATATCTAAAAATCTATCTCGATTTTTAAAAAAAAGTGGGGGCGTTAACGTTAATAAAGCTTCATTTAGAGATTTACCTGCATTTAAAAGGTCCTTTACCTGTTTTAATCTCGCTGCATAATTCTGTAAGGCTCTAATAATAAAAATGCTAGTGTAACCTTGATTAGTAGTAATCTCTTTTAAAAATTTTTTGATATTACCAGTGAAAAACGCATTGGCTAAATCTTCTAAAGATAATTCAGCAGAATAATTAGTAAATAACTCCGCAATAGCAGTGACCGTTAACTTCTGGTAACTACAATAAAGCGCTAATTTTTCTAATTCGCGCTCAATCAATAACCTGTTAGAAGGCATAATGAAAGCTAGTTCAGTTGGTAGGTTAGCATCATAGGAAATTTTCTTCGCTATAAGCCAATTTCTTATTATATTGACAATAGTTTGGTAATCAGGTTTGTAGCAAGGTATAATTAGTGCTCCGTGAATTGCTTCCAGAGATTTAACTATTCGCGAATTTTTTCTTACTTCTCCTGCAGTAAAAAGTACTGCTGAATCAACTGCCTCGGTATTTTTTTGTAAAATTTTTGCTATATCTGAGTTAAGATTTTCGCTGCAATCCTCTATTAGCAATAATTTTTTTTCTGCAAATAATGAGCTTGAATAAAAAAAGTCGTTTAGAGTTGCCAGGTTAGAAATCAGCTGGTTATAAGTAATACTTTGTAAGCCATGGATTTTATCTTCTTTACTTGGCAAAAATCTGGAAATAAGTTTTTCTCTTACTATTCTAATAGCTCCTTCATCAGATCCATATACCAAACTATAAACAATATTTCTCTTATGATTTGTTAAAAATCCTTCTACTTTTTCGGAATCAACAGTAAATGCAGGAGATTTCATGAAGCGGCTATGAGTTAATTTTTCAGTTCACTTATAATTCAATTCTGTCAGGATTCATATCTATTTCCACTTCACAAAGAGAAATTGTAAACAATTCTGGCTATTGTGTTGGACTAGTGTAATCCAAGAAAGGAGTCGATATAGAAGCTATTTTATGATGTTCTGCGCTCAAGCCAGTTGTCACTTAGGTTTACATAAGAATTTGGATGTTCTAAGGTGTATTTTAATATATTAGTATAAATTTTCATCTATGGATTTGATTTCTTTGAAACGGTTAATTATTGCAATATTCTCCATTGAAATGCCTAAATGTCTCTATAATGAGAGTTGGTATAATCCCTTCTTAGTGCTGTGGTAATAATTGATTCATCTGACTTGAAATAATTTTTAAAGCACAATCTTATTAAGGAGGTACAATTGACAATTGACACACAAAATAACTACTTGCAAGTATTCGGCATTACTACAAGTAAATTATCTGTCTTGAGCAATTTTTTCATTGTTCATTTTCTTTTTGAATGATTTATAACTCATATAACTATAGGAATACGCATTTGCCCCCCATTCCTTATCAAGCTCTAAAGCAAGATCTCAATTTGCATAAACCATATCAACAATTCTTTGATTATTTGAAATTGCCGCAATATGAAACAAATTGAATCATAACATTTGATGTTTTTATTCAATAAACCCTCTGTCTTATGGAAAAATAGGCTCGCACCTTTCTTACTTCGAACTGAGGTTAAATTAGTTGAACAATTTTACGTATTTCACTTAGCTGTGTAAGTACTGACCCAGACCTACTCAATCGATTAATCAAGACCGCTTCGCATAAAAGACAGCCAGGCAGCAAGTACCGCTTTTATTCAAAAGCCTTTAAGCAAAGAAGAGAGGAAGAGTGACACTTTAATTAAGCTTGATGAGGCTCTTCAAGAAATTAAAGAGTAACAATCTTTAGATAATATACCACAAACAGTACTTTTTATGGCAGTTGTTGAGGATGAGTCAAGCTCTATCTCTATGGTCAATCTAGTCCCAGATGACAGCGCATTTGATAAGCTCGCCAGTTGCTTCATGGCTTTTAGAGACAACAGCTGGATTATAGTGAGAATTATTGGTTATCCAAGGCAATACCCAACTTTTGATCCAGACGATTTTGGCTATGGCGGAAGTTAGTAGTGATTCTCCAAATAATCTGCCAGTTACAGAAGATACCTCATTGTTTGTAATACATATAATACAACTTCTCGCTGAATAAAATGTATACTCAATAGAGAGTTCTGCAACACCTTTTGAAGTTAAAAAGTGGTAAGTGCGGCATTGCCTTATATAGATAGAAATTCAAATCCAGCAAATGCCTATGGAAGAAGAGGATAAGAGTAGGAGCATCCTCAGGGATTTGCTATAGCGCTTTGTTTTTCGATTAAAACGAGCTAAATAATGCTGAAGAATCCTTTGATTTTATTAATTAGGTCTCAGCTTTGTGATGGTGCGTACCACCTGCTCCATTTGCTTGCCAGAGCGCAATATTCACCTCCGCTTTACTACTAAGGTATCGCAACCTCTTATTGCTACCTATAATTATTAAGCAATACTATGCAGGTATAATATCCTAGACTTTTACTTCTAATTCTTTTATATCAATGCTTAATTAGAATCGATATATACTCAGGCTTTTTAGGCAATTATGGTAACTTTCATTAGATCAACTGTTTTCAATATTTTTTTAACAGTCTGGACTGTTTTCATTACTACATTTTTTCTTCCAACGCTTCTTACAAGAAACCAAAAAATTATCGCTCTAACTGCATCAGTTTGGGCTGAGGTAGTTATGGTAGCATTAAAATTAATTTGTAATATCAATTATAAAGTTGAAGGAAAAAAGAATTTGCCAGTTTCTGAACCCTTTATTGTAGCTGCAAAACATCAGTCGATGTGGGAAACAGTATACTTGATGAAGATGTTAAAAAAACCAGTATTTATTCTAAAACAGGAATTAACTAGTATCCCTTTTTATGGTTGGTATCTTAAGTGGATGGGTATGATTTCTATTAAACGAGAAGATGGACTACAGTCTATAAAACATATAATAATTGAAACCAAAAGAGCTTTCAATCAGGGACGTAGTTTAATAATATTTCCAGAAGGGACTAGAATAAAGCCAGGAGAAAATGCAGACATTCAACCAGGAATAGTTGCCATACAGAAATCCTATCCAGAAATTCCTATAGTACCTATTTCTCTTAATTCAGGCAAGTTTTGGCGAAAAGGAGAATGGTTAAGGTACCCTGGAACAGTTGATGTTCAAATAGGTGAGCCCATCTACGGCGAACAAACTTCAAAAGCAGAGTTTCTGGCTAAAATCAAAGAAGAGATAAATAAATTATAGCTATACTCTAGATTAAACACGCCACTCCTGCTTTAAACTGTTTATCCTACTTTTAATTTTATCTTGATGATTTAAAATCCTTATCTTAGTAAGCGAAACGCACAAAAAGAGAATACAAAAATAAAATAGTGCACCGGTCAGTGTGATTAAGTAGATAGCAAGGAAATTTTCTAATTTCCCGTATAAAGAATATAAGAATAACCAGTAAAATCGCTTAACTTAGCGCTTTAATGTAAGGTACTAAAGCAAAAATATTAAATCCCAAGATCGTTTGACTTAAACTCTTTTTATAGCTTTCATCGATGATGAAACAAATCGCGGTAGGTAAAAAGGACAAAATAAAAAAGCAAGACAAGTAAAATGAACAAAAAGACAATACGATGAGCAATAATATAGGTTTATTAAACCTTCCTAACCTTGCTTTCACTTGTGTTCTCATTTCGCTCTATCAAAGCCCCAATAAAAGATAAAAATAAAGGGTGAGGGCTGAATGGCCGAGACTTATATTCTGGATGAAACTGTACTCCTATAAACCAAGGATGCCCTTCTAATTCCAGAGCTTCAACCAAATTTCCATCAGCTGAGATTCCGCCTACTCTCATACCTGCTCTCTCAAAATCATTTTTATAGTTTATATTAAATTCAAATCGATGTCTATGACGTTCCAAAACTCTCTCAAGCTTATAGATGCCATGGATTTTACTTCCGCTAATTAAAGAACTTTCATAACTGCCAAGGCGCATGGTGCCACCTAAATTTGATACTCGAGTATGAGTTTCTCTTTCTTCACCCTTATACCAATTAACCATTAAATCAATCACATTTGAGCAGTTACTTGTAAATTCCGTAGAATTTGCATCTCTTATTCTTAGCACATTACGCGCAAATTCTATAGCAATTAACTGCATACCAAGGCATACACCAAATAAAGGAATCTTATTTTTCCTGGAATACTCAATAGCACTAATCTTTCCCTCTATGCCTCGTGTCCCAAAACCTCCTGGGATCATGATACCGTCAACGTTATCTAACTGTCTATAGATTTGGGAATTAAGTTCATCCGCATCAATCCATACTAAATTAACTTTACATTTATAATAGATACCTGCATGCAAAAAGGCTTCTAAAATAGATTTATAAGCATCCTGCAATTGATTATATTTACCAACAATTGCTATATCTACGCTCTTTTCGTGCGTAGTAATTCCGCTTTCAATTAAGCGCCATTTCTCCAAGTTGATTTTATAGTTATGCTCCAAACCAAAATATTCTATAATCTGTTTATCAACATTTTGCCTATAATAAGAAAGAGGAACATGATATATGGTTTTTTGATCAATACCTGCAATTACCCTGTTTTCTGGCACGCTACAAGAAACTGCTATCTTATGTAATAAAGTTTCTAGGATTTCTCTATCAGCTCTACATATTATCAAATCTGGTTGAATTCCTATGGATCTCAATTCCTTAACAGAATGTTGGGTCGGCTTAGTTTTAAGCTCGCCAGCAGTTGCAATATAGGGTAGCAAAGTTAAATGTATACACATAATATTAGCACTACCGCGCTCATATCTGATTTGTCTTACTGCTTCAAGATAAGGAAGTGCCTCTATGTCCCCTACTGTACCTCCTATCTCGCATATCATGAAATCTACCTCAGATTCACCAAATCTAATAAAATCTTTTATCAATTTTGTTAAATGAGGTATGACCTGTACTGTGCCCCCAAGATATTCTCCCCTTCTCTCTTTACTTATAAGTTTTTCATAAATCTTGCCACTGGTTATAGTATCATTTCTAGAAGCAGGAATATCTGTAAACCTCTCATAATATCCAAGATCTAAATCTGTCTCTGCACCATCAGCAGTAACAAAAACTTCTCCATGCTGATATGGGCTCATAGTTCCAGGATCTACGTTTAAATATGGATCAAGTTTTTTTAATCTAATACGGTAGCCACGAGCTTGCAATAGGGCCGCTATACTTGCTGCACATACTCCTTTTCCTAGCGAAGAAACAACTCCGCCTGTAATAAAAATATATCGACACATAATTTTTATTGTGAAATAGGTACTAGATCTTGATTTACTTCTTCTTTAATCGACTCAATGATTTTGCCAGATTTTTGTAAATCCATTATAGTCAACTTGGCCAAACAAAGGCTATTTATCATAAACATAAAAGCAAGTACAAAAGTAGTTTTAGTAATAAAGTTTGCAGATGCTTTTCCAGAAACAATTCCATGCCCTCCTCCAGCAAGCCCAGAAATACCATCAGAGCTGCTTTGTTGAAACAACACAGCTAGAATTAAAGAAATAACAATGACGAATTGCAAAACTAACAATAAGGTTAACATAAAACTTTTTTATTATATACTATTGAGGTAAAATCACTATGAATAATATCATCGAGATAGTATTACTAATCATCAATAATTGCAATGTTTTTTTCACTAAATAAAAGAAACTTATGAAAAGTATTACAATAAAGTCTACAGTCAATTTTTGTTTATTCTTATTACTGATTTACTTTATTTATCATACAATAATTGGCAGTAGAGGGTTAATTGCATATTTAAACTTGAAAAAATCTCTAGTGCAATCGCACAATCAACTTACCGAACTGATTATTGCTAGAGAAAAAATCGAAAAAAAGGTGCAACTATTAAACCCTAAAAAAACGGATATGGATTTTTTGGACGAGCTAGCGCGTAAAGAATTAGGGTTAATCCATAAAAACGAAAAGTGTTTTATTCTTAAATATTAAGAACCCCCTATATTTAAAAGCAATAAAAATCAGTATTTTATTCAAGGAATTGAAACATTTTCAATTGTAGGCGTTGGTATGCAACTTTAAGTATGCTAGTCTACTCATAATTAGTTGAATCAACTTAAAAAAGTTGAGACAAAATTTTGAATACAAATCATATTATGAGGATATATGAATATATTAGGCATAAGAAATTGTGACATATCGGTTAAATTGATGCTCTGGATTTAGCATTGCGGCTTTGATTGATTATAGCTGCAAAAAATGCTTGGGCTGCAGATAATGACATGACTATGGTTACAAATGTTATGTGTACTGCAATCAACCAATTGACTGGACCAATTGGAAGGGCTATTACAATAATTATAGTAATTTCTCTTGGTATAATGTGTTACTACTTGGTAAAGTGACCTGGGGTGTTGCAATAGCTCTCGCAGTTGGAATGGGAGTTATCTTTGGAGCAAGGGATGTAGTCACAATATTTTATCCGGTGGAACTGGCGCTATATGCTCTTAAAGTTAATTAAAAAACTTCCTTCCACGGTATTTTTTATTTGCCATAAAAGTCATCAATAAATATGCTATAGCAGTCTTAACACAGTATTAGGTGATTTTTAGGATGAATAATACCAATTTCCAGACGTATAAGAAGCAAGGAGCAAAGCGTATAGATGATACCCAATATGATACCCAAGCGACAAGCGATAGAGTTTCAATTGGGAATTGGTGTAATTTAGCAATGGTAAGCAGTAAGCTCAAGTCAGAAATACTGAAAATCGACCAGCTCATAACTAATGCTGCGGAAGGTGCTGATGAAACATTAGTAAATGAAGTAATAAAGCATATTGCCAAAGCAGGCGGTAAGAGGTTAAGGCCTCTGTTTACATTAATATCTGCAAAAATTTTTTCAGATTCTAATGAGAATGTAGTATTACTCGCAGCAGCTGTAGAATTCATACACACTGCAACCCTCCTTCATGACGATGTCATAGATAAAAGTAGCGTCAGAAGAGGTTTACAAACTGCTAATGACCTTTGGGGAAATAAAACCAGTATATTGGTCGGTGATTATTTATTCAGCCAAGCATTCAAGCTAATGATAAAAACAGAATCATTACAAGCTCTTAATTGTTTGGCCGCTGCTTCTTCTTTAATTTCAAAAGCTGAAGTTAGCCAATTAAGACTTATTGGAATGGTTGAAATGCAAGTAGATGATTATATAAAGCTGGTTACTGAAAAAACTGCTATACTATTTGCAGCTGCCTGTCAAGTTGGGGCTATTGTTTCAGGCGCTCAGGACCATGAGGTAGATTATCTTTACACCTACGGACTAAATTTTGGTATCATTTTTCAGATAATTGACGATTACCTTGATTATTTCGGTCAAGAAGAATCTTTAGGAAAAGAAATAGGAGGAGATTTTTTAGAGAACAAGGTAACCTTACCTATTATTTTGCTTAAAAACCATTGTAGCGAAGCAGAAAAAGATTTTTTAATCCAAGTCTTTGCGCATAGTGATATCAAAAGCGCTGATGGTTTACTAAAAATAATAAATCTCTTAAATAAATATGATATAACCAGTGCAATAAAATCAATTGCTAACAAGTATCTAGAAAAATGCTTCAGTGCTCTAGAGTTGTTGCCGCAAAACGAATTCGTTAACCATATGAATATGCTAGCACAAGACTCTTTACAAAGAATAAGATAAGGAATTTGTTTCAAGGAAAGTGCGACTTTCAAAAAATAATCATTCAGATAAAACAATGCACTAGCATCAACAACGCAAAATAACGCAAAAATGTTATAAATAATTGTTGACGTGAGTTAATAAAAGCTATACTTGTTTCTTTGTATAATGTCCATACCAAATCCCAGGAAGAACCAGTATAAGGAGCAAAGTCATATAGCTTATGGGTAATGCTCTAAATGGGATTTGAAGTTCATTGGTGTGGATAAAGGCGCTATCGGCTGCCTGTTTTAAAGATAGTGCAGGATTCTTAAAGTTGAGGCGATACTTAGCTGTTGGGATGGGTTCTTTAAGTTATTAACCTCTTAAATTAGCATATAAGCATATAGGTGCTTAATATACCTTTATTTATAGGTTATATTACGGAAAATGGTATTTTGGAACTTTCTTCTCTTTCAAGTTTAACTCCCTTAGGGCTGTGGTGATTAATGGTATCGAAGCTAGCTATAATGCAGTGTGGTTCGTATCATCAGCAGGAGATATTAATTGGTGATGGCAGAGACGATTTGATTATTGGCACTCCTGTGGTTACCATTAAGTAGCAGGTATAATGCAGGACAAATATATATAAATTCGGTAAATCATCTTTTTACAACTCCTTTAGAGTTATCGTCATTGAATGATAGTAACGGGTTTATTATTAATGGCATCGCAGCTTATGATGGGGCAGGATATTCAGCATTAAGAGTATGAGATGTTAATGGAGATGGATTTAGCGATATAGTAGTGATTGGGGCTGAGAACGCTGATCCAAGTGGCAGAAACCTTGCCGGCCAAGCATAATGTGTGGTATTCGGCAAATCTTTTTTCACCTCAATTCTGTTTAAGGAGAGAATTTAACAGAAGGTTTAGCTGATTTGAGTCAATAAGCAATTAGAG